>NZ_JAUBOQ010000031.1:0-87515 GCF_036700325.1 Microcoleus sp. Z1_B2 | reverse complement strand
AACCAAAATTGGGACGTATTCTCCGCTTATAAAGCCAGTTTAGGCTTTGTTTGGGCTTAAAATTTGTTTAAGTCCCGTTAACTCAAATTCTAGGTAGTCTATTGCTAGAATTGACCAAATTTGAGGGGCTCTTGATTGAGGCAAAAGTCTACTACAATTCACTCTGTCCCGATCAAGTCTCTGCAAAAAACAAGCTGCAAAGCCTTGGTTTTAAATGTATCGATGTTCCCTGTCCTCTAAAAAATAGTGCTGATAATCAATTGATGGTTCACTGTCTTAATGATATTTACAGCCATCGGCCTCCCGATACAGTTATCCTTGTATCAGGAGATGGGGACTTTGTAAACTTGGTTCGCAATTTAAAAGATCGTGGCAAAAAAGTTATAGTCTTTGCTCAGCGAGGTAATGTTAAACAAAAGCTGAAAGAACTTGTAGGTAGTGATTTTCACTTTCTTGATGAATTGCCTAGCTTGATAGTAGCCAAAACTCAGCAGCAAATAGAAAATGTTCAGTGTCATCTCACTTACAATGAGGCTGTTGAGTATTTGATCGAAGCTATCAAAACAGCATTAAGCAAAGGGAAGGGTACAGGATTAGGTTTTATTAACAACCTAATGTTGCAGCTTTTTCCCAAGTATCAGGGAGTAACTTTTGTCTGCCAACATCAGGGAAAAACATTTTCACGCTTTAGCGAGTTGGTTAAGGCTGCCGTGAAAGATGGAAAAATCCGATTGCAGGATCAGCAATTGTTTGTAATAGAAGCAGACAGATTATCTGCATAAAGTTGCACAGTCCGCCAGGGAATGAATTCCCTGGCTCATAGCTAAAGTCGGTTGAAACCGACTGAATTACCGTTAAAAAAACACCATTTTCAGTCCTCTTTAGAGGACTTTAGCTATGAGCCAGGGGTTTTAACCCCTGGCGGACTGACGGACTGACGGACTAACGGGCTAATAGTAGAACTGGCAAATATCTGTTAAAATTTACCTCGCCGCAGATAGCAAAAATCCTGTTTATTTGATAAACTAGATTCTCCAAACCAACCGCTATCTGCGGCTCTTTCATGTCCAAATAATAACACCCAACTCCAAAAAGAATAACCATTACAGAATTGCCATGCCCTTAACTAATCCAACAAAAGAAATACAAATGACCCTTCCCGAATTCAAAAATGAAAAACTGCTGCGCCAAGCACTAACCCATCGTTCCTACGTCAACGAAAACCCCACATTCCGCGAAGAAGACAACGAACGCTTAGAATTTCTTGGCGATGCTTTGCTGACTTTTCTCAGCGGCGAATATCTCTATCAGCGTCATCCAGAAATGGGAGAAGACCAACTGACTCGCCGGCGTTCTGCATTAGTAGATGAAAAACAATTAGCCCGATTTGCTACTGAAATCAATTTAGACTTAAAAATGCGCCTTGGAAAAGGAGCTTATCGAGAAGGTGGAATTACCAACCCAAATTTGCTAAGCAGCACTTTTGAAGCATTTATTGGCGCTTACTATCTCGATACGCAAGATATGGACAAAGTTAGCCAGTTTGTGTGGCAAATGTTTGATTCTGTGCCAGAAAATGTTGTGGAAACTCGATCGACTGTAGACTCGAAAAATCGCTTTCAAGAATGGGTACAATCCAACGGTGACACGACTCCCCCCAAATATGTGACAGTCCAAGCAGGAGGCACACCCCACAAGCCGGAATTTATCGCTAAAGTTTATGTTGCAGAGAAACTCTATGGAGAAGGTAAAGGCAAAAGCAAAAAAGATGCTGAGAAAAATGCGGCTGAAGATGCGCTAGCAAAGCTGAAAAAACGCGGATTGATCTAAACTTGAAAACATGGGTAAAAACTACTAGCTTTTTTGTGCGCTTCCGGCGTTGGCCCAGCCCTCGAAGACGATCGCCCGAATTGATGGCCAGAGCACACAATGGTCTATAATCAGGACTTGTGCAAGTGTTACCGCCGTCGATCGAGGGTTGCAAGGGCAGAAATTCGTTGACGAGTACCCCCAGTGTCGATCGTAATTTTGGGAAATATCAGAGCAATTCATGTCTACTCAAAACCAGACTACCCTAACTGTTGAAGAAGCACACCAAATCCTCAAGGATTTCACTTGTCTGGATATGCAATCTGTAGCATCGCCGCTGGAAAAACAGGCACTCCGTCAAGCGATTTTGCTGGTAGCAAGTTTGTCGGATTATCAAATGTTGGGAGTGTGCGCTGCTTCGACGGATGAGGGGTTTTTAGCTTTAGAAGCTTATTTGAAAGCTTTGGGATATCAAGCTGTTTTAGATCCCAATGCAGTCACTTCATTTGCTGGTTCGGTTTATATTAAGTTCAATACTTTGAAGGGGTCGTATTATGTTGACGGCTATCCCGGAACTTACCGGGGCGTTTTGATTTCTTGTCAATCTTCCTCAGAAGATGGAGTTAGTGGAACTTACGGTCATTTACCTCTCGATTTATTTGATTAATTTCTCAGTAGTCAGTAGTCAGTAGTCAGTAGTCATTAGTCAGTAGCAGTAGTCCGTAGTCCGTAGTCAGTCGATCGATTAAATTGAATCAAAAACCCACTGAAAGCATCCAGGATACAAGCCCCCGAATTTATCCGTGGCGTCAATGCTTCAATCTAAAATCTAAAATCTAAAATCTAAAATCGATTGACTGATGCACCTTACTAAGCTGTAGGGTGCGTCAGCCCGCCCTTCGATTCAGTTGAATCAAACAGCGACTGACGCACCTTACGAAGATTAACCCTTACCCACGATCAATTCTGCCTCTGGTGCCGGTGCGGTTTCTTCCGGGGGCAGTCCCAAAATATCGCTGTACAAGTTGACGTATTTCCGGGCCGAAATATCCCAGCTAAAATCTTCTCTCATGCCGCGCTGTTGCAGTTCTCTCCACTTATCTTTGTAGCGGAAACCTTCCCAAGTTCTGATCATGCAGGTGAACAAGTCTAGGGGTTCGTAGCGATCGAAACAGTAACCGGTACCGGTATTGTCGATCGGGTTGTTGTGGGAAACGGTATCGACTAAACCGCCGGTGCGACGAACCATTGGCACGCACCCGTAGCGGAGGGCGAGCATTTGGCTGATGCCGCAGGGCTCGAAACGGCTGGGCATCAGGAAGCTGTCGCAGCCTGCGTAAACGCGCCGGGAGAGGGCCTCGTTGTAAAGTAGTTGGGTGGACATCCTACCGGGATAGCGGGCTGTCATTTGCCAGAGTTGGGTTTCGTAGTAGCGATCGCCCGTTCCGAGTACAATAAATTGAGCGTCGGTATAGGCCATGAACAGATCGAGCATTTGAATTATCAAATCCAATCCCTTCTGTTCTACCAGCCTTGTCACCATGCCGATCAAAAAGGCATTTTTATTCACTTCCAAACCGACTTCTTCTTGCAGCGCAATTTTATTAGCGGGGCGCTTTTCAATAGTATCAACACTAAATTGTTGATGGAGGTACTTGTCAGTTGCTGGGTTGTAAGATTCTGTATCAATTCCGTTCAAAATGCCCGATACTTTACCGCCGAGGTAAGACAGCAAACCTTCCAAAGTTTCCCCATAAGCTGGGGTTTTGATTTGCTCGGCGTAAGTCGGCGAAACTGTATTTACTCGATCGGCAAACTGTACTGCAGCAGCCATTGTATTGTGACCTTGCATATACCAAGGACACCAAGTCATCTGCTCCAAACGCCAGCGCCACGGCCCTTGATAAGCTAAATTGTGAATAGTAAAAACCGTGCTGATATCGGGATCTTGGCTCATCCAAACAGGTATCATCCCCGTATGCCAGTCGTGACAGTGGATAATTTGGGGCTTCCAATGATTCCAGGCAAATTCAGCCGCAGCATTGGCAAAGAAAGTGAACCTCCAATCTTCATCTACACCGCCGTAAACGCGGCGCGGTAAGAAAGATGGATGTTGTAATAAGTATAAAGGTACATCGGTTCCCGGCAAAACAGTTTCAAACACCGAGAAGCTTTGGAACATGGCAGATCCATCCCAAACAGGTTTTTTGGGAACGTCCATTTTGTCGGGGACGAAACCGTAGTAGGGCATGAAGATGCGGACATCGTGGCCCATGCGCCGCAGAAATTTCGGCAAAGCGCCGACGACATCGCCCATACCGCCCACTTTGGCGAGGGGTGATGCTTCGGCGGATACAAATAAAATACGCATTATTTTTTTGTGTTCCTTGAGATTGTTACTCTAGATTAAGTTTAAATGGCGAGTGGCACAATATTAACGCGCCTTTCAAAAACAAGTATAAATCTGAGTTGCTGTAGCGATCGCACTTTACTCAAGAATGCGATCGCCCTTTTTCCATCCGCGTTTATCGGCGGCGCTGTGCGGTGAAAAAAAGAGCGATCGATTTTATGATAAATATTGAATAAAATCTGTAGGGGCGGGTTCACCAAAATATTTGCCACCCACCGATAATCTTGATAAACCCGCCCCCACCCAACCAATAACCCCGATCGACCATTTCCCCCACCGTTAAATACAATTAATTCTTAATTTCTGGGTGGGGTGGGGGCGGGTTTTTATCATTTGTCTGTGGTGTCAAAAATCTAGGCGAACCCGCCCCTACATTGGTGGTTAAATGTGGGATAAAATCTACCGACAGCTACCGACTAATTCTGAGAATTGTCCTCAATAGTCTCCTCAAATCCCGCTAGAAAATCATCCAAAGCTTCAGAGGCGATCGCCAAATTAATACTGTCGGCATCTTCCAATCCCCAGGTATTCACACCAACCACTTGACCAGCCATATTAATCAACGGGCCGCCAGAATTGCCCGGATTAATCGCCGCATCAGTTTGCAACACCTTCACCTCAGCAACATCTTCTTCATCGTCGCCTTCTTCATATTCCTCTGGTTCGCGAATTGCACTCACAATACCTTGAGTTACAGTTGAAGCAAACTGCCCCAAAGGATTGCCCACAGCAATTACTCGATCACCCACTTTCACATCCAAAGACAACTCTAGGGGAGGATATTCTTGGGGAGAGTCCACTTGTTCCCCTGTGTTCGGGTCGAAGGTAAAATCGCTAATTAAGAGTAATGCTAAATCTTCTTCGGCATTACCAGTAAACACCACCTCTGCCAATCTCAATTTTCCGTCATGAGTTTCCACTAAAACCTGTTCGATTTCATCTTCTTCATAGAAGTAATCTTCATCGGCAATATCTTCTACAACGTGATAGTTCGTGACAATTATGTCCGGCGATACAAAGAACCCGCTTCCTGAAGAAATCTCTTCTTCTGTATCCCAATCCATGACGTAAATTGAAACTACGGACGGCAAGACTTGCTCGACTACATCCGAAAAACTTCCGGCTTGAGTTTTGAACTCTTTCAATTGCTTCTGCAAAGCTTGTTGGTCTGCTTGCATTTTGCTATAGAGTTGCTGAACCTTTTTCACTTCCAGCTTTAATTGAGTTTCTCTAGCGCTCATAGTGGGCTTTTACCTGAAATAAATTGCTGATTAATTTTGGATGTTTGATTGTAGATTTTGGATGGAGAGGTTAAGAACTCTAGGACTTACGAAAAAAAACCGGTTTTTACCATAAATCTTGGGCTATACAGCGAGACTTACATCAGAAACCGGGTTGCTTAACACCCGTGCGGAGCGTCCTAAATTAGTCAGATATTTTTGAAATCTATCGCGCAAGTCCTACCTAAAATCCCATCAAAAATCTACAATCAGACTGCTACTCTACCTGTTTTGCCAAAGCAAACCGCCTGTTATTTTTATTCTACAAAAGGCGATATATCGCGTCTAAAAGCATTGACAAAGAGATGCCGATCGCCTTTAGGAACCACGTTGAACTTCGACAAATATTTCCTCCAAAATTGCACTAGCACCCTGTTGGCGCAAGCGGTGAGCGAGGTCAATTCCGATCATTTCAGCAGTCTCGGCGGCGCCGGAAACACTATCTTTGACGAATCGCTGGCCGTCGAGACTCGATACCATTCCGGTTAAGGTTAATTGACCGTTTTCTATTTTAGTATTGACGCCGATCGGCACTTGACAGCCGCCTTCTAATTCCCGCAGAAATGCGCGTTCAGCATAACATCTTTGGGCGGTTTCCGAGTGTTCGAGAGCTTTAATCAGTGCCATGATTTCTGTGTCTCCGGCGCGGCATTCGATGCCCAAAGCACCTTGTCCGACGGCGTGAAGGGAGATTTCAGCAGGGATAATTTGGTGGATGCGATCGCCCATTCCCAATCTTTCGAGGCCGGCAACTGCTAAAATAATCGCGTCGTAACCGCCCTCATCTAATTTAGCGAGTCTAGTATTGAGATTGCCGCGAATATCTTTAAATTCAAAATGAGGGAAATGGTGTCGCAGTTGAGCTAGCCGCCGCAGGGAAGAAGTGCCGATTACTGAACCTTCTGGGAGGGTGTCGAGTTGCTTGTCTTTGTGCTTGGAGTGAACTACCAGGGCGTCAGCGGGATTTTCCCGTTCGGTGACGCATCCTAAAATTAAACCTTCGGGCAAATTGGTAGGCAAATCTTTGAGGGAATGAACGGCAAAGTCCGTTTCATTGTTAATCATCCCCGTTTCTAATTCTTTGGTGAAAAGTCCTTTATCGCCAATTTTAGCGAGGGCGACATCAAGAATTATGTCCCCTTGGGTGGACATGGTGTGGACTTCAAAAGTATGTTGCGGGAAGTGTTTCTGTAGCTGTTCTTGCACCCAGTGGGTTTGCACGAGAGCGAGTTGGCTTTTGCGGGAACCGATGCGAACGGTTCGGGAAGGGGCAGATGTGGTTGGGGACATAAGATCGATCGGAGGATAGCTTGAAATCAGCCAATATATTCACCTGATCTAGCGTACCGCAGGTGGGGACTTTAATTGCTGGTTGGGATAATTCGGGCGATAAAAGAGAAATACCAGATTTTGACCGCCTGTTTGAAAAAAGGATGCAACGGTAGGCAAGCTCCAAACCTTTACATAATAAGCCATTGCCAATCTAAAATCTAAAATCTAAAATCTAAAATGGTAGGACTGCCCGTAGCAGTGATTCCTGATGATGTTTCCCATCTAGCATTGGGCGTCGCTGGCACGGGGGCGATCGACATTCTGAAGCAAAGCCTGCGGGCGATGTAAGATTTACCTAGGGTCGAGCCGGATGAACCTGCTTGACATGAGGAGTTAGCTTAGCTGCTGCGAGAAAGAATTAGCTCAAAGGTTGCGAGATTTGGGGATAGAAATGTAGTTGCGAGGGGAAAAGGGCGATCGAAGTTGCGATCGTACTTCTAAAGCCACCAAATAGCTTACCATCAAAAGTGAATTTGTCAAATTACTAAAATCCTAAAACTATGAAAAGTGCTCTTGAAGTAGCTCGTTACTTTTTATGTCGTGTCGATCGAGAAGCAGGCGATACCATTTCTCCTCTGAAACTGCAAAAGCTCGTCTATTATGCACAAGCTTGGAGTTTAGTCTTTAGAAGCCAGCCGCTATTTGATCAAGATATTGAAGCTTGGGTTTCCGGCCCCATTGTCCGCGATGTTTGGGATGAGTACAAAGCTTACAAATATAGCGATATTCCTGCTCCCGATAATTTGGAATCAGAATTTGATGAAGATGAGATCGAGGTTCTCGAAGAAGTTTGGAATGCTTATGGAGAATTAAGTGCTAAACATCTTGCAGAATTGACGCAATCGGAGACACCTTGGCTCAACGCCCGCAAGGGATTAGAACCCGCCGAAACCTCAACTCAAATCATCTCCCACGAGGATATGAAATCCTGCTATGCACCTTTGGTGGAGGCGTAAGTGGGGAAAAAAAGTCAAATACCCAAGCCATCTCAAAAAAAGCAACAAAGTAGAATTCCAGAGCAAGCAACTCAGTTAAATCGACCAAGCAGTACAGATGATCAGCATCCTAGCTTCAGATTTACCTATGCAGATAAAAATCGTTGGCTTTTGTCTGACTGGACATCATCAGAAATCACTGACCTAATTGAAGGGCTAAAGAAAATTGAGAAATATACTTGGGGCCAAATCAAAGGTCACGGATCAAAAAAACGAGGTGAATCAGTGGGAACTGGTTATAAGTTGATTAACATTCATCCGACTTTGCCTGACAATATTCCTGAAGATGAGAGGTTATCCGAAATGCGAATTGATGAGAAAAAACGGATATTTGGGTTTCGCGTTCAGTCTGTTTACTACATCATTTGGTTTGACCGCGACCATTCTGTTTGTCCAGAATAAAGTTTATGAGGAGTGAAAAAGGTCGATTCCCTACCCTTCGGGAACCCCTGCGGGAAGATAGCTTCGCTCGCGCGTACCTTTTCCATTTCCCACCCAAATTTAACGTTGCCCTGCTTGAAGTGCCGAATTCGCTATCTGAACAACTTCTTGCTGCCGTGCGTTTTTCCTTGTGACTCGGTACAGCACCCCCAGCCTTTGCCACTCAACAAAAGCAGTGCAGTAAGCACCGCAATTATTGAAATAAATCCCCCTGAATCCGCCCGCCAATTCAACGCTTCTGTAAGTATCCTGTGGCAATTGCGAAGGAGGCGAAAACGGTTCATTTCTTTTAGCTTCGATTGTGCCGAAATAACAGGCTCCCGCACGGCATCCTTTGCCTAAATACATTCCCACAATGTAACCGTCGGCCCCCGCTTGCACATCAAAATCAAGTTGCTGAATGTCTGATAAAGGAAGTCTACTCGGAAGAAAAACAGGCACTCGCGTTTTGCCTTTGATTTGTCTAAAGATGTTACTAGCAGGAAAACGACTGTTAGCCTGTTT
This sequence comes from Microcoleus sp. Z1_B2, assembly GCF_036700325.1. NCBI lineage: Bacteria > Bacillati > Cyanobacteriota > Cyanophyceae > Oscillatoriales > Microcoleaceae > Microcoleus > Microcoleus sp. Z1_B2. Next base: position 78,744 of record NZ_JAUBOQ010000031.1, on the reverse strand, counting down.
TGCACCTGAGTTATCGGGGATTGGGGGAATTTTTTGGACAAAATTCCTCCACTGCACAACTCTATTTTTAGCAATGTTAAAAGTGGGAATCGAGTATTTTTCTAGCGCAAAAGAAGGGCGACCGTTTGTGAGGTTGAAGTTGCGGCGAATCACTGTAATTTCGGGTTTCCCTAAGCCGTAAGCTGTGGCTATGGAACGGGCGAGATTGCAGCTAATTTTGAAGCGTCCCATCTCAATATTGCCATTTTCCGCTTGATAAGACCAATTGTAACCCTCAGAAGCACGATCGCGATCGCACAGAAAATGAGAAATCTCAAACATCTTGGCAATATGAACATCGTACAATCGCAACTTACCGCCGTTGGCAGATTTTGCAGTGTTGCGATCGGGTACAATAAATTGTATCGGTTGCCAGCTATCTTCAGGGGAATAATTAAACCAGCGGATTTCTGTAATGGGGAGTTCAGTCCTTGCTAACGCTGAGTTTGGTGTCAAAGGTGCGATAGTAAAAGCAGTCACCACACAAGCAAAAATCGCCGCAAATAGCCATCTTCTCCTCATCCTGATTTCCCCCTAAGTAGGTCAGCGCAAAAAAACCATAGCATCTTGTAAGAGGCGAGTGCGAGTTAAGATATATCATACAATAACGGTCAGGTACGCACCGAGCACCCTACAGATAAAAGTTGTGCCTCCCCACTACAAAACTTAACGCTTCCGAGCTAGAATAGCAGAATTTGCTATTAAAATTAAATCAGATTCTCGTCCGTTCTTAAGGGCTACGGTATACATAAAACCCCGACTTTTCCACTCGATAGTTGCTGTGCAGTAAGCCCCGCAACCGTTATGATAAACTCCTTTCACTCGGTCAGCCAGTTGAACATTTTTTAAAGTCTTAGTTACCCCTTCTACTTTGGTAGAAAACTCACCGCCTTTCTGACCTCTAATTTCCCCAAAACTGCAAGCTCCCGCACCTCGGCAATCTGCTGTATACTCCATAGAAATAGTATAGCTGTCTGTTTTCGCTTGACTTTGATAGTAAAGCTTCTGCGAAATAGGAAGCCGACTGGGGAGGAAAATTGGTACTTGTGTTTTGCCTTTTAACTTTTGCAAAATTTGACTTACCGGAACAGCCGTACCCGCTACAGCAACAGATTTTGTTTCCGGCGGTAGCTGCGACAATTCGCACGCACCAAAAACTCGCGATACAGGTACTAAAGCAGTCAATACACACGCCGAAGTCGCCAAAAGTAATAATTTATTGTTCACTGTGTTTTTCCCTGATGTCGAAACAGTCCTGTTTTTCGGTGAAGCACATTCACCTATTTACAACGATACTCGAAAATACCAAACTCCCAATAGGCATTCCGCAAAAAAGCAACTTTAACTTTTTTTTTACAAATGCCCTAAAATATGCAGTTACAGATAAAATAGAAAAGGCGACAATTTTAGGAATCGAAGGTGGAACTACAAGAGTATTTACGTCAGCACGGATTGGAAACTTTGTCCGAAACTTATCATATCAAAGTTACCCGCCACCGCCAATATCCCGATTTAGTCTGTCTGAAATACTCGCAGATAGAATCTCCCCTGGGCGAAAAAATAGTCCAGCAGTGCCGAGGCATTATTTTAGATTCATCTCAAGATTGGCAGATAGTTTCTTATCCCTACGACAAATTTTTTAATTACGGAGAAATTCACGCCGCTGCAATTGATTGGACAAATGCCAAAGTTTACCAAAAACTAGACGGTTCTTTGACTGTACTGTATTTTTACAAGGGAGAATGGAGAGTGCAATCTAGTGGCACTCCCGACGCCGCCGGCGAAGTTAACGGTTTTGGATTCAGCTTTGCCGAACTTTTTTGGAAAGTTTGGCAAGAATTGGGATATCAATTGCCACAAGAAACCGACCAGTGTTTTATCTTTGAGTTGATGACGCCTTACAATAGAATAGTTGTCCAGCAACAAAACAATCAAATCGTGCTGCACGGGGTTCGCAACACTCAAACGCTGCTAGAAACAGATCCGAGTATTTGGGCTAATAAATACGGCTGGGAATTGGTAGCATCCTATCCTTTAACTAGCTGGAAAGAAGTTATCGAAGCTGCTCAACATTTAGATCCGATGAATTCGGAAGGGTATATTATCTGCGACGCTAACTTTAACCGAGTTAAAGTTAAGTCTCCGCAATATGTCGCGATTTCCCATCTTCGTGAAGGGTTTTCGACCCGCCGCATGATAGAAATTGTTTTAACTAATGAAGGAGAAGAGTTTTTAGCTTATTTTCCTGAATGGAGTGAGTTGTATAAAAAAGTTAAGGACAAATATCAATCTTTGGTTGAAGAAATCGAGGAAGCTTACCGACAGCACGAACATATCGAAGTTCAGAAAGATTTTGCCTTAGCTGTGAAACATTTGCCGTATTCCGGGATTTTGTTTTCTTTGCGGGCCCGAAGAGTTGCGGGAGTGAAAGAAGCTCTCCGTGATGTTACTATTCATAAAATAGAAGAGTTATTGGGTTTAGATTACATCCATTTAGGTTTGTGAGCAGACAATCGGCGGTTTAAATCGCTCCTACACAAACAAATTCCGCCTACGCGGACTAAAAATTTAAGTGACAAATTACCAATTACCAATTATCTATTACCATTACCAATTACCATGAAAAGAGTTATTGTACTTGTCGGTTTACCTGCTTCGGGAAAATCTCAATTTGCTAGGGAGTTGCTGCTAGCGGAACCTGCAAAGTGGGTGCGTAGCAATAAAGATTTGCTCAGAGAAATGGCTCATGCTTCTCATTGGTCGCCGGCGAATGAAAAGTTTATTGTGCAGTTGAGAGATACGATTATTTTGATGGCTTTGGAAAGTGGCAAGCACGTCATTGTTGATGATACTAATTTTGGGCCTCACATCGAGCATATCAAGGAGTTGGTTAAAGGGAAAGCTGTTGTCGAAGTTAATGATTCTTTCTTGCAAGTTCCGGTTGAGGAATGTATTAAACGGGATTTGAAAAGGCTTAATTCGGTGGGCAAAGATGTGATAATGAAGATGTACAATAAGTACGTGCGGGTTCCCGTTGTGCCGCCGGAATATAACCCGGATTTGCCGGATGCAATTATTGTTGATATGGACGGCACGCTGGCACTTCTCAACGGTAGAAATCCTTTTGATGCTTCGACGTGCGATCGCGATTTACCAAATCAGCCCGTCTTAGATACCGTTCGCAAGTGGCAAACCAGCGCCCATATTATTGTAGTGTCGGGCCGCACAGATGACTGTCAACCTCAAACTGAAAAATGGTTGCAGCAGTACGATGTCAATTATGCTGCTCTTTATATGCGGAAAACGGGAGATATGAGGAAGGATGCGATTATTAAAGATGAATTCTATCGGCAGCATATTGATGGAAAGTATAACATAAAGTTTGTTTTGGACGATCGCCAGCAAGTTGTTGATATGTGGAGAGGCTTGGGATTGACGGTATTCCAAGTAGATGAAGGGGATTTTTGACCTATGGTTTTTCTGAAAATTGTCCCATGCCTAATGCTATAATCAAAGTAACAGTGACAAAAAAATTGTTATGGTAGCCATTCCCCAAGCACCCCAAAAAATGACCGTTGAGGAATATCTCGAATGGGAAGCTCAACAAGAGATTCGCCACGAATATGTCAACGGCGAAGTTTTTGCCATGACGGGTAGTACAATTCCCCATAACGATATTGCACTTAACTTTTACACTGCATTGCGCCCGCATCTACGTTCCACAGGCTGTCGGATGAACGTATCAGACGTGAAATTGCAAGTCAGTTTTCAAAGCCGTTACTACTACCCTGATGTGATAGTCAGTTGCGATCCAGAAGACATTAATTCACGCAATTTCATTCAGAATCCTAAAATCATTGTGGAAGTTCTTTCTCCCAGTACAAGTGCTAAAGATCGGGATGAAAAATTCACTTGTTACCTGAAAATTCCGACTTTGCAAGAGTATATCTTGATTGATTCACAAAAGATTTTTGTTGAGCGTTACTGTCGGGGAGAGGGGAGAATGTGGCTGTACTATTCTTACACTGCTGGGGAGATTATCACTTTATCAAGTATTGGGTTTGATTTGCCGATCGCACTTTTGTATGAAGGTGTTGGATTGGAAACAGAAACAGAAACGTAAATGGGAAGATTGAAACCGCAATCTCTGTAGGGGCGGGTTCACCGAAATCTCGAACAGAAATCAAACAATCTGATAAACCCGCCCCGCCACGGCCCAATTTTACATCAACATTTGATTCAATAAATTAATGGTAAATTTGTATTTGCGATCGGGTGGGGGCGGGTTTAGGAGATTATTAATTTTTTCCATAGATGGTTGGTGAACCCGCCCCTACGGTTCAATTGTACCTGGTGTTGATTCAATACAGTTCAAACTATCGCGTCCAAGCCAGCCAGCGGTTAAACAAATTTTTCACAAACGGAGTCAAACGAGTGCGATTGTAAGCATCTCCCGCTTTCCGAATTGCATCAGCTTGTGTTGGATACGGGTGAATTGTGCTAGCAATCTTTCCCAAACCAATATTGTTAACCATTGCTAAAGTAATTTCGCTTATCATATCCCCAGCGTGTCGCGCTACAATAGTTGCACCTAATATTTTATCGCTGCCTTTCTTGACGTGAATTTTCACAAATCCTTCCTCTTCGCCGTCAATAATTGCCCGATCGACTTGACTGAAAGGAATTAAAAATGTATCGAGATCAATGCCTTTTTCCTTAGCCTCGTGTTCCCCAATTCCGACGCGCGCAATTTCCGGGTTTGTGTAAGTACACCAAGGTATCGTCAAAGCGCTGAGCTTTTTGCGCCCGAAAAATAGAGTGTTTTGAATTACTATTCTCGCGGCAAAATCAGCAGCGTGAGTAAATTTATGTTTCATGCAAATATCGCCGGCGGCATAAATGCGGGGATTAGTAGTTTGCAAGTTGTCGTTGACAAATACGCCTGTTTGTGTATCGTATTCGACGCCGATCGCCTCCAGATTCAATCCTTCGACGTTGGGCGATCGCCCTGTACTCACAATCATTTCATCTACTGTTACCGATGCTTCCTTACCTTGACATTTATAATAAATTACTTTGCCTGCATTGGTTTTCTCAACGCGCTCTATTTGGGATTCTAGTATTAGTTGAATTTCTTCGCGTACAAAAGCCTGCTGCACGATTTTAGCAGCCTCCGCATCTTCTTTGTCTAAAATTTGAGCATTTTTGTGCAGCAATACGACTTCCGAACCCAGCCGCCGAAAGGCTTGAGCCAATTCGCAGCCGATCGGCCCTGCGCCAATTACGGCCAAACGCTGAGGTCTTTCTGTCAGGTTAAAGACAGTTTCATTTGTCAGATATCCAGCTTCTTGTAAACCTGGAATTTGTGGTTGTCGCGCCCTTGCACCTGTGGCAATTACTGCTTTTTTAAAGCGAAGAGTTTGCCCCCCAACTTCTACTGTATTATTGCTAGTAAAACGACCAGAACCTAAAAAAACATCGACTCCTAATTTATCTTGGTAGCGTTGAACAGAATCAACATCGCTGATTCCCGCCCTGATGCGGCGCAGCCGTTCCATCACAGCGGCAAAATCCACTTCTACACTGTCAGAAACATTAACACCAAATTTACTTGCTTCCCAGATATCGCCGACAGTGCGAGACGCTCGAATTAAAGCTTTTGACGGCACGCAACCGACATTCAAACAGTCGCCGCCCATCAAATGTTTTTCAATCAAAGCAACTTTCGCGCCCAAACCTGCGGCACCGGCAGCCACAATTAATCCAGCGGGCCCCGCGCCAATTACTACTAAATTATAAGAACTAGCAGGCTGCGGATTTACCCAATCGGGCGGATGCAAATAGGAGACTAATTTCTGGTTGTGTTCGTCCATCGGGGGGACAGTTACGCGATCGACTTTTGATTGTGACATTGGCAAATTCTCCTAATTAAATACTTTTTTCTAAAGCTTTGCTGGCTATCCGAGTGATAAAGACAGTAACAGCGACAGTAGCGAGAAAACTGATAATATTAATCAACCATTTTACGGCGGAATCTTGAGGATTTGCATACACAGTTTGCGTGCCTATCGCAGCAACCTCTCCCACCAAAGAACCGGAGTAAACGTACATAATTGTACCCGGTATCATGCCAAAGGAACCCAGCACGTAATCTTTCAAAGAAACTTGAGTAATTCCTAGAGCGTAATTCAATAAATTGAAAGGAAATAAAGGACAAAGACGAGTCAAAAAAACTATTTTTAATCCTTGTTGGGAAACTGCGCGATCGAGAGCTTTAAACTTGGGGTGAGATTCCATATATTTTACCACGCGATCGCGGCATAAATAGCGCCCGATCGCAAAAGCAAATACCGCACCTAAAATGGACGCCGCAAATACGTAAACTGAACCCCACCACAGACCAAAAATCGCTCCCCCTCCCAGCGTCAGTACCGAACCCGGTACAAACAGCACAGTAGCCAAGTTATAAGTAGCTACAAAAGCCACTGGCCCCCACCACCCTAAATCCTCGATCCGCATTAACAGAGTTCTCAAAACATCTTGAACGTAGGCAGAGCGAGTTGCTACAATTAAGAGAGCGAGCAAAAGTGCGATCGAAAAAAACAACACTATGCGTTTAAATTTTACCCTAGCATAATCTTGGATTCGTGCTTTTGCCATGATTCACCCGCAAATATTTATCAGCATTATACTCCAAACTTAAATTATTACTGTAAACAACCCTAAAAGCGATCGTCATGACACCACCAGCCCAACTTCCAATCCCCGAATATTTCGACCCCAAAAAAGTAGGCGAAGTCTGGCGAGTACCCTACCTAGAACGCGCCGCCCAAGCGAAAGATTGGGCTACACAGCACAACATCCCGCCCGCCGCCAGCGACAAAAATCAGATTTGTTTGCTGATAATAGACGCCCAAAATACATTTTGCTTGCCCGAGTTTGAATTATTTGTGGGCGGGCGATCCGGTAGTGGTGCCGTTGATGATAACCTGCGACTGTGCGAATTTATTTATCGCAATTTAAACGCAATTACAACCATTGCGCCGACAATGGACACCCACACCGCCATGCAAATTTTTCATCCAATCTTTTGGATAAACGAAGCTGGCGAACACCCCCTACCAGCCGCAACTTCTATTACACTCGAAGATGTCCAAAAAGGCATTTGGAAAGTCAATCCCGCCGTAGCCGATAGCATCAGCGGGGCTAATTTTTCAGCACTGAAAAAACAGGCTTTCCACTACGTCAAAAAACTCAGCGCCGATGGGAAATATCCCCTGACAATTTGGCCCTATCACTCAATGTTAGGTGGCATCGGACACGCGCTGGTTTCTGCGGTGGAAGAAGCTGTATTTTTTCATACTATAGCCCGCAACAGCCAAGCACTTTTTGAGATCAAAGGCGGGAATCCACTGACTGAAAACTATTCGGTTTTGCGGCCGGAAGTTTTAGAGGGATTCGACGGCAATCCGATTGCGGAAAAGAATGCTAAGTTTATTGATAAATTACTCGATTTTGATGCAGTAGTTATTGCCGGACAAGCGAAAAGTCACTGCGTTGCTTGGACAATTGATGATTTGTTAACGGAAATTTTGGCGCGAGATCCGAGTTTGGCAAAGAAGGTTTATTTGCTGGAAGATTGCACTTCGCCTGTGGTTGTTCCGGGTGTTGTTGATTTCACGGAACAAGCCGATGCAGCTTATCAAAAATTTGCGGTGGCGGGAATGAATGTGGTTAAATCTACTGAGTTAATTTTGGGCGATTAAAGACGTTTTTTTAGGTGGGGTTTTTCAGAGCAAAAAAAGTATCCATGATTAACCAGATGCGGTAATTTTTGTTCGATTAGCACTCGGCTGCGATCGCATTTACAGCGTATTCCAGGTTGATGAAGTATACCCCAGAAACCGGGTTTCTTTACAGTTCTCCCATCCTTACTGATTCTGTTGCTCGAAACCCGGTTTCTCGCCCTCTACATCTACATGGAATATGCTGTAACTGATAGCTTATGATATCATATCCAAAATGCACACTGACTATATAAGTTTAATCAAGGAGTTTCCCGATGGCTGAAAGCGGAATTTATAGTGTTGTTCTGTTTCGGGATGCGAGTGTGCGAGCAATTTTAAAACTCTCTGTAGCCATCGCCACGACTCTTCTGAGCACAGTTGTAACTGCAACCCAAGCCGACGCAGTTCCCGTCACCTACGATTTCACGATCGCTGTTACCAAAGGCGGGTTAGCGGGCAATACATTCAACGGTTCTTTCACTTACGATGATGCCAAATTGAAGGGAACGGGAGTGGAAGAATTGGGAATTAATGAGGGATTAACGACGTGCCTAAATTACCTGGGACGCACTTATCGCGAAACCGATGATACCAGTTATCCTACCTTTCCCACACTCAGATTTGAGGATGGTAAGATTACACAACTAAACTTTTGGATTCAGCCGAATCAGCGAGTTAATTGGTGGAATTTACCTGGATGGGAAGTCAAGCTGTCTGAGCCTAAAATGAGGGATTCAACTGTTCCCAACTGTCAAAAACGGTGAGGCGTGACCAAGGTGCGATCGACCGTAAAAATATAGCAGGAATTAGATGCAACTGCCTACGCTTACGGTAATTTCATGCAGCCACGCTACCAATGTGCGATCGCCGATTATCTGCTGGGGCGATCGAATATTTGCGATCGCTAGGAACGGATGATATCATGTGCGATCGAGCGATTAAAAGGGCGGGTTTTTGAGATTGTCAATTATTAGCAGATATTTTCCGTGAGGGGAACCCCTACGGTATTAGGGGTAATATACCGAACATAATATGACTCAAAGATTGTTTGAAAAAAAACCGCATGATTCCTATTTTCTGTTGGTCAAGAGTGCCTCGGCGCTTGATGATTTTTAGGATCGCTAATTAAATAACTTACAATTTTAATTGTTATTGTGGGATGGGCGTCCCGCCCGTCCCACAATCTTGTGGAAGTTATTTAATTCTCATTCCTTAATAACTATTTCCCATCCAATCTGGGGACTTCTTCCAAAAAACTGCCGCTCAACATTAACTCAGTCATCCGGTCTAAGTTGCCGCTGACTTGCAATTTTTTGTCTTTTTGAAAGCGCTCGATATCTGCTTTTAAATTGCCGCCATTATATCCTAATTTACTCAAATAGTCAATAGCTTGCTGATTGCTTAACAAGATATCAGCAGACCGGAAAATCGGCACGTATTGATCGCGCCAAACTTTGGCAAAAGTTGCCCTATCTAAATAGAAAATCCTGCCCCGCGCCGGGTCTCCAATGACAGCTACACGGTCATTCATTCCCAGCAAAGCGACCGCGTGGGGTAGCTTCCGAGGGCCGTCAAATAGCCAAACTGCTAGCACTCCGGGGCGATTAATTTGCTGAATTTGCTCCCAAGTTGGCGTTAGTTCGATCGCATTTACGCCCAAAGCTCTTGCTGCTATAATTAACTGTGGCATGGAAGTTCCCAAGCGACTCGTGCCGGCCTCTCTAGCTACACTCGATTCCGTCGCATCCATCCCCCAACGCCTTAACACTGTTGCTAGCGCCGCCGGCGCGCAACTGCTGTTAGATGTTTGCCGAAATACACCGTTTGGCCGCAAATTATCTATTAAATCAGCGTAAATTGGCGCCAGAAAATAGTTTTCAGCGCCTGTAAATCCTCCCAATCCCAACAAGCCAATTAAAATTACTGCGATTACTTGCGATCGCGCTGTCAACCAACTTATACTAAACCCAATACCGCAGACTCCCATCAGCATCACTCTGAGCAAAGTCCAAGTAACTCGCATCCCGTGAAAGCGCCACTCGATCGGCAAAACAGGCATTTGAGGCATATTTAGAGCCAGTAGCAGCAAGGCAATATAAAAACCCAAAAACAGCAGGGCGATCGAATTTCTGCCCTTAAACAAGTCGTTAGCCGTCACTCCCGATCGAACTAACACCCGCCCGAACCGCATTCCCCAGACAAACAGCACTGAACCCAGCACCAGCGTCACTACTATTTCCATGAACTCAAAATTTTGTTGCTTAACTAGGTTGTAACATTTCTGCGATCGATAACTCCTGACTCGTGTTCAATAATGAATCCGTCTATCCGTGACTTCCGTGTCCTCCCTTTCTTCAACCACACCTAAAACTTGCAAAATGTCAAGGGATTCGATCGACTTTTCCCCACCTTAGCCACCAAGTCCCAAACCAGATTTAGCACCGAAAAAAATTCCCCACATCTCTTGCCACAAACGGCCACATCCGTTGTAATATAGATGTAAGTCACAGCCCGTTAAAGTAATCAACAAACAATTAAGCCGCTCAATATATTCACGCTCCAACGAGCGCTGAGTTGTATTTAGCGTGCCTATTAAAGAGCGATCGAAGCTCCTCACACACCCCCAATATTCAGGAAGAATAATGCCATCAAGATCCGCCAACGATGTAGACTTAGCAGAGCAATATTGGCACTACCTAGAAATATCCAAGGTTGCAACTATCTTAGAAACCAACCTGGAAAGCGGTTTAGAACCGACAGAAGCCAACCATCGCCAACAGAAATTCGGGCCCAACGAACTAACAGTTAAAGCAGGGAAACCAGCCTGGTTAAAATTTATCCTGCAATTTAACCAACCCCTCCTGATCATCTTGCTGAGTGCAGGTTTAATCAAAGCAGTGATCGGAGAATGGCTAAACGCTAGCGTAATTTGGGGCGTAACAACCACAAACGCTACTATTAGTTTCATCCAAGAAGCTGGAGCCGAGAAAAAAATTGAAGCCCTCGCCCAAGCTGTCACCACTGAAGCCACAGTTATTCGGGGCGGCAAAAAATTAAAAATTCCCTCCAAAGAACTCGTTGTTGGCGACTTAGTAACCCTGACTTCCGGCGACAAAGTACCGGCAGACTTGCGCTTAGTGAAAGTCCGCGACTTGCAAATCGACGAATCGGGACTCACCGGGGAATCAGTTGCTGTCGAAAAAGAATTAGGACAATCTGGAGACATAGTTCTGCCAAAAGAAACGCCACTAGCAGAACGGGATAACATGGCCTATGCCGGCAGTTTTGTCACTTTTGGCCAAGGTAGCGGCATCGTAATTGCGATCGCCAATAAAACCGAAACCGGCAAAATCTCCCAACTATTAGATCGGCACATCGACCTCACCACCCCCTTAACCCGCAAATTCAACCAATTCAGTCAAAACTGGCTGTTATTCGTGTTGGGAATGGCAACCTTGACCTTCGCCGTCAGATTGGGCAGACCTGTCCCAGAGGGAGTTTCAGCCTTTAAAGAAGCAGTCGAACCCGCAGTCGCCCTGATTGTCGGCGCAATTCCCGAAGGCTTACCCGCCGTCATCACCGTCACCCTAGCCGTAGGCGTTTCCCGGATGGCAAATCGCCACGCGATCGTCCGCAAATTGCCCGCTGTAGAGACCCTAGGCGGCGCTACAGTCATCTGTTCCGACAAAACTGGAACTTTGACGGAAAACCAGATGACGGTGCAAGAAATCTATTCTGGCGGCGCATCCTACTCAGTTACGGGTACGGGATACAGCCCCGAAGGTGAAATTCAACTCAACCAACTGCCAATTACTGTCAGCCAAGCTCCAACTTTGCAAGAATGTTTGCAAGCTGGACTTCTTTGCAACGACTCTCAGTTGGAATTCAAAGACGATAATTGGATTGTCGTCGGAGATCCGACAGAAGGAGCGTTAATTGCTGCGGGCAAAAAAGCCGAATTGAGTCAGCAAGCTTTGTCCAAGTCAATGCAGCGCCTGGATTCAATTCCCTTTGAATCTCAGTTTCAATACATGGCGACGCTGCACCGAACTCCCACTGGCAAAATTTTGTACGTCAAAGGTTCCGTAGAATCAATTCTCGGCCGCTGCGGTTCCAGTCTCGACACTCAAGGAAATCCGGTAGAAGTCGATCGCGAACAAATCCACCACCAAGTCGATGAAATGGCGCATCAAGGCTTGCGCGTCTTGGCTTTAGCGAAAAAGCCAGTACCGCAAAGCCAAAATTCCGTCGATCACTCGGATTTGGAGTCAGGGCTGGTTTTCTTGGGACTGCAAGGCATGATTGACCCGCCGCGGGCAGAAGCGATCGCAGCCGTCCAAGCTTGTCAAACCGCCGGCATCCAAGTCAAAATGATTACCGGCGACCACATAGCTACAGCCAAGGCGATCGCCCGCCGCATGGGATTCCGCAAAACTAAACACCACAGAGAACTTGTAGCCTACACCGGCGCCGAGCTCGCCTCCATGAGCAAGCAGGAACTCGGCGAAGCCGTAGAAGCCGGCTCAGTTTTTGCCCGCGTCGCCCCAGAACAAAAACTCCGCCTCGTAGAAGCTTTGCAAAATCAAGGCGAAATTGTGGCGATGACGGGAGACGGCGTTAACGACGCGCCGGCGCTGAAACAAGCGGATATCGGGATTGCGATGGGCAGCGGTACGGAGGTTTCTAAAGAAGCCGCCGACATGATTCTTACCGATGATAACTTTGCGTCGATCGAATCTGCTGTCGAAGAAGGGCGATCGGTTTACAAAAATCTGCTCAAAGCAATCAGCTTCATTCTCCCAGTCAACGGCGGAGAATCGATGACAATTTTGCTCAGCACCCTCCTCGGTCGAGAATTGCCGATTTTGTCGCTACAAATTCTCTGGCTGAATATGCTCAACTCGATCACCATGACTGTGCCCCTGGCTTTCGAGCCCAAGTCAGCGGGAGTCATGAAACAGCAGCCCCGACCGGTCAACGAACCTTTCCTCACCGGAAATCGGATCAAGCGGATCATCGCTATTTCTCTTTACAACTGGACTCTGATTTTCGGAATGTTTGAATGGGTGCGCCAAGCGGATTGGGGAACCTTAGAACTAGCCCGCACGATGGCGATTCAAGCCTTGGTAATGGGGAGAATTTTTTACCTGTTGAGTCTCAGCCAGTTGTTGCCTTCTTTGATTGCTAAATTTAGCGGTTCTAAGGAAGAAGTTAGCGGCGCTCCCGCCCTCGGTGTGGGAATTGTCCTGGCGATAATTTTGCAGATTATCTTTGCTAACTCTCCGTTTGTCAATAGCATATTTGAGACGGCTCCGATGAATCTGGATCAGTGGCTGATTTGCTTCGGCGTCGCTCTGCCGATGATCGGTGTTGCTCTCTCCGTCAACCGCTTTGACCCGCCCAACTAAGCTGCTGTACAAAAGTGCGAGCGATTAGTAATTTCGGGTGTTTAGAAACCGGGTTTCTTGAAGAAACCCGGTTTCTCGGTATTACAGAAATCGAACCTGAAAGCGCACGTCATATCCTATCCGGTAAATCACTTACGATTAAGCGCCAATTTTAGTCCAATGAAAACCAGTTAAGCCTTTTAAAACAGCCGAATCCTAAAAAGTTTATTATTTCTGTATAATAAACTACAATTTTCTAAAAAAAATATAGACGTATATTAACAAAGTAAATGTGCGGTGGCTGCGATGTTTGCAACTTATTGACAATACAGTTGAAGGCTGCCCGATCGCCCTTCGCTACAACCTTTACCCTGGAAGCCTTGGTTTAAACCAGTTTTGATAAGCAAACCCGATCGCCCTTCCCAACCCTTCCTTATCGATAGCACACAGCTAAAAGATTTACTTATCAATCAAATTTAATAATTGTTTTATAATTTCAGCAAGAGTACGGTAAGCTAATAACGAAGCCAAGAAAATGTGCTGCTCGCTTTTTGCCACCTCACACAACTGGGCCGATCGAAATATCGATATTAATCAAACAAGTCAAATCAGCAGGGATAGTTTAAAGACTTATACTAGCGATAAATCTTTTTCTCCCTCCTGCCAAGGATCGCTCAAAACAGTTCGCTAAATTCCATTAGCGAACAGAAAAAAAGCGCCTTGATAAACTTCAGTGAATGTTGTTACAGAAGATTATGAATTGCAGCGAGGCTAGACTATGACAAGATTTTCAGATGAATTTTCTGCGCTTTCTCGGCGTAAATTTATCGTTACAGCAGGTGCATCTGCAGTCAGTTCAATACTGCTCAAAGGGTGTTTGGGAAATCCTCCCGAACCGGGTGCTAGTGCTGGCGGTGGTGGAGCCACTGCTGGTGGCGGGGCAGTGCCGGTGGCAACCTCAGCAGTTGCTGTGGCCAACGAGAAAAGAGTAGAAGGAATTGAAAGCACTAAAATCGCATTGGGATACATCCCGATCGTCGAAGCAGCACCTTTAATCATTGCCCAAGAAAAAGGCTTTTTTGCCAAATACGGAATGACAGAGGTAACAGTTGCCAAGCAAGCCAACTGGGGTTCGGCCAGAGATAACGTAGAAATCGGATCGGCCGGGGGCGGCATAGACGGCGGCCAGTGGCAAATGCCGATGCCTTATCAAATTAGTCAAGGCCTGATCACCAAAAACAGCACCAAAATCCCGATGTATGTTCTGGCCCAGTTGAACACTCACGGAAATGGAATTGCGATCGCGGGCAAACACCAAGGCAAAGGCCTCGGACTCAAACTAGACCAAGCAGCCCAAGACTACATCAAAGGTTTGGCGCAAGCAGGCACTCCCTTCAAAGCAGCCTACACCTTTCCCAAAGCCAACCAAGACTTGTGGATTCGCTACTGGCTTGCAGCTAACGGCATCAATCCCGATACAGATGTCAGCTTGCTAACAGTACCGGCTGCCCAAACCGTGGCCAACATGAAAACCGGAAGTATGGACGCTTTCAGCACCGGCGATCCCTGGCCTTTGCGGATTGTCAAAGAAAACATCGGCTTCATGTCAGCCCTGACTGGCGAAATCTGGAAAGCACATCCAGAGGAATATTTAGCCATTCGCGGCGACTGGGTGGACAAACACCCGAAAGCCACAGAAGCCGTGATAGCAGCAATCATCGAAGCGCAACAGTGGTGCGACAAGCCAGAAAATCGCGCCGAATTAGTTGCCATTGTTTCGGGCAAAAACTTCTTTGACGTATCTCCGGCTGTTTTGACTCCTCCCTATGAAGGCAAGTATGTCATGGGCGACGGCAAACCCGACATCAACGACTTCAAGAGCAGCCCCCTATACTGGAACGATGGTGTCGGCAACGTTTCCTATCCCTACAAGAGCCACGATTTGTGGTTCTTAACCGAAAGCGTTCGCTGGGGTTTCTTGCCAACAAAAACCTTGGCAGACAAAAAGACACTCATCGATAAAGTCAACCGCGAAGATTTGTGGAAAGCAGCAGCCAAATTAGCCGGAGTTGCTGATGCTGATATTCCGAAAAGTACGTCTCGCGGTATTGAGAAGTTCTTTGACGGCAAAGAATTCAACCCGGATCAGCCCGAAGCTTATCTGAGCAGTTTGGCGATTAAAAAAGTGTGATGGGTAAAAGCTTCCCATAATTTAGCCTCGAAAATTTACTCTCGAAAGAAAACACCGCAGAAACAGAGGAGATAAGCAGGATGGCTGTAAGTACAAGTCGGAGAGGTGGAGCCGCTCCGCAAGCGGCGCTGGGCGAGTTTTGGAAGAAGAATTCCCCGAATATATTGCCGCCAATCTTGGGGGTAATTGGATTTCTGTTTGTTTGGCAATTCCTGTCAAGTTCTGGAATTATTAAATTGCCGGGGCCGACAAGCGTTTGGACAGATGAACGGACGCGGATTTTGCTGATGTATCCTTTCATGAACTCCAAAACCTACGGAGTCGGACTATTTTGGCAAACTTTAGCTAGTTTGGAACGGGTGGCAAAAGGCTATACTCTCGCCGCGGCTGTGGGAATTGGCATGGGGGTTGTGGTAGGTACAAATCCTTTTCTAAATAAGGCTTTAGATCCGCTTTTTCAGTTTTTGCGGATGGTGGCTCCTTTGGCTTGGGTGCCGATCGCCCTGGCTGCACTGCAACAAAACGAACCTGCTGCTTTGTTCGTGATTTTTATCACTTCAGTTTGGCCGATTTTGATCAACACGGCTGAAGGTGTGCGCCAAATTCCAGACGACTATAACAACGTTGCGAAAGTGCTGCAACTTACTCGGAAAGAGTATTACCTCAATATCTTGTTTCCGTCGGCACTTCCTTACATCTTCACAGGATTGAGAATTGCGATCGGTTTGGCTTGGCTGGCAATTATCGCTGCGGAAATTGTGATGTCCGGGATTACAGGTATCGGCTTCTTTATTTGGAACGCTTACCAGCAAAACTACATCAGCGAAATTTTGTTAGCTGTAGTCTACATCGGGGCTGTTGGTTTGCTGCTCGATCGCATGATGGCTTGGTTGCAGCAAAAAATTGCTCCCCCTCAAGGAAAATAGTTGTGCAAGTAACTCGCTAAATAATTTTGAGTTTTGAGTTGAAAGATTTGAGTTCAAAACTCGATATTTATATTTCAGGAAACTGCAATCTACACAGGGTTACGAAATCTCCAACAAGCGACAGTTAAAGCTAGCTGCTAATCAAGAAAAACGGGCAGCTAGCGAAATAAGAAACCTACAAAAAAGGCAAGAAAATCATGTCTATTTTGATTGAAATAGAACAACTGGAAAAAGTATTTAATTTATCAGACGGCGGCACATACGTTGCTCTCAAAGGCATCGATCTGGAAATTGAAAAAGGCGAATTTATTTCCTTAATCGGACACTCCGGCTGCGGCAAATCTACGCTGCTAAATATGGTGGCAGGTTTGGATTTGCCGACAGAAGGATTGGTGACAATTGAAGGACAAAGAATCACCCAACCAGGCCCCGATCGCATGGTAGTATTCCAAAACTATTCCCTGCTACCTTGGCGGACGGTCAGAGAAAACATTACCCTAGCCGTAGACTCGGTAATGAGTGGCTTACCCAAAGCCGAACGCCTCGAAATCATTCAAAAACACATCGACATGGTGGGCTTAACTCCCCACGCCGAAAAACAACCGGCATTGCTATCAGGGGGACAAAAACAGCGCGTGGCGATCGCCCGTGCTCTGGCCCTGCGCCCCAAACTCTTACTTCTAGACGAACCCTTCGGCGCTTTGGACGCTTTGACTCGCGGCAACTTGCAAGAAAAGTTGATGGAAATTTGCCAAGAGTACGAAATCAGCGCCCTGATGGTAACGCACGATGTGGATGAGGCAGTCTTGCTGAGCGATCGCATCGTCATGCTCACCAACGGCCCAGAATCGAAGATTGGCGGGATTCTCGAAGTAGACATCCCCCGCCCCCGCAAGCGGATGGAAGTAGTCTCACACCCCAGCTACTACGCTCTACGTAGCGAAATGATTTACTTCCTCAACCAGCAGAAGCGCGTCAAAAAACTGCGGGCGCGGAAAGTACCGGCGATCGCCCGCCACGGCCTGGAAAAAGTCAACCTCGAACTCGGCTTTATTCCCCTCGCAGCCTGTGCTCCCCTAGCTGTCGCCAAAGAAAAAGGCTTTTTTGCCAAGCACGGCCTCGATGAAGTCCACCTCGTGCGGGAAACAAGCTGGCGCGGCATCGTAGACGGCATCGCCGCAGGTTACTTAGACGCAGCCCAAATGCCCTCTGGGATGGCGATGTGGTTGAGCTTGGGGGGCCACCAAGAGCAGCCGATTCCAACGGTTACAGCCCTCACCATGAGCCGCAATGGCAACGGAATTACCCTGGCGAGGCGCTTTTACGACCAAGGAATCTACACTCTGGCAGACTTTAAAAAAATGCTCCAGAGAACGCCAGCGCAAACGCACCGCATGGGCATCGTTCACCCTTCTTCGATGCACAACCTGTTGCTGCGTTACTGGCTGGCTTCCGGCGGGATTGACCCGGATCACGATGTGTTGCTGACAAATATCCCACCAGCCCAAATGATCGTTGACTTGCAGGGCGGCACTATTGACGGTTTCTGTGTCGGCGAACCTTGGAACTTGCGGGCCTCGATGGAAGGAGTCGGCTTTACGGTGGCGACAGATTTGGAACTGTGGTCGGGGCATCCGGGAAAAATTTTGGGGGTGCGGGAAGACTGGGCAAATGCTTATCCCAACACTCACATTGCTCTAGTCAAAGCTTTGCTCGAAGCTTGCAACTATTGCGCCGATCCAAGTCGCGCCGCCGAGGTTTCGGAAATTGTCGCGGGAAGGGAGTACGTCGCTACTGATAAGAGTTACATCCAACTCGGCGACCCCAAATCTTCTGCTTGCAACCTCGATACTCCGATGCGGGAATACGCCCACCACTTGTTTTCTGGAGAGGGGGTGAATCGCCCAAGCCGCACCGAACAACTCTGGCACATGGTGCAGATGGCGCGCTGGGGCGATACTGTGTTCCCGCGCAACTGGGTGGAAATTCTGGAGCGGGTGGTGCGAGTCGGTGCGTTCAGCACGGCGGCGCGAGAGCTGGGGATGGCTGATATTACTTACACTCGCGGTTCTCTCAGCTTGTTTGACGGCTCGGTGTTTAATGCTGACGATCCGATCGGCTATCTCAACAGTCTGGCGATTAAACGCGATTTCACGATGGCGGAAGTTGTACTTGATTCCGACCGTAGAGTTGCTTAGAGTTGCGTCTGACGATGAGCAACTCGATTCTCTCTAGGGGATATTTTTAAACCCGAAGATCCCCCCTAACCCCCCTTAACAAGGGGGGAACAAGAGAGTTCAAAGTCTCCCTAAAAAAGGGGAAAAAGAGAGTTCAAAGTCAACCCCTACTCCCCAACAACCAGGGGGATTTAGGGGAAAGGAGACTTCAATACAAACGAGAAAAACAGAGGATTTAAGTAGTCTCAAATCGCAACTCACCGTTCAAAATTCCATTATTCGCAATTGCCAATAACCCACTAACAAGTTCCCAAATTATGCTCAACACCACTACAAACCAGACGAATACCAAAACCCAAATCAAGTCTAAGAAAGATCGCCGGAAGCCTTTTTTGGTGATGGAAAATGTTCACAAATCATACCCAAATGGTTACAAGGCTTTAGAAAACGTTAACTTGACTGTAGCTGAGGGAGAGTTTATTACGCTGATCGGACACTCGGGTTGTGGCAAGTCAACGCTGTTGAATATGGTGTCGGGTTTTAGCCATCCGACTCAAGGCAGCGTCAGAATTAGCGGGCAAAAAATTGAGAAGCCGGGCCCCGATCGCATGGTGGTGTTTCAGGGTTACGCTTTGCTGCCTTGGCGGACGGTGTTTGAAAATGTTTATCTGGCGGTTAATGCTGTATTTCCGAATAAGTCGAAGGTGGAAAAAAATGCGATCGTCAACGAGCATTTGGCGATGGTGGGGTTGACTGAAGCTGCCCAGAAAAGACCGCCGCAAATTTCGGGGGGGATGAAGCAGCGGGTTTCGATCGCCCGCGCTTTGGCAATTCGCCCGAAAGTGTTGATTTTAGACGAACCTTTTGGTGCTCTGGACGCAATTACTAAGGAGGAATTGCAAGAAGAGTTGCTGAAAATCTGGAACGATCACCGCTGTACGGTGTTGATGATTACTCACGATATTGATGAAGCGCTGTTTTTGGCAGATCGACTGGTGATGATGACTAATGGCCCGGCGGCGACAATTGGCGAAGTTTTGGAGATTCCTTTTCCGCGTCCGCGCGATCGGGTTCAAATGATGGAAGATCCGGAATACTACAATTTGCGGAACTACGCCCTAGATTTCCTGTTCCGTCGTTTTGCACATGATCACGATGCCTAATCAGTTGGGAAATCAAAGTTAAAGAGCAGAATTAGGAGACTTCTCGAACAAGTTTAATTCTTGTGCGGAGTAGGGGTTGGGCATCCTGCCGGCCCAAGACGAGCTTTTTTGCAGAAGTCTATTGAAAAGTTTAAGCCCCAGTGTTCCCCGATGTCAGGGGAACAGCGCTGCGGGCGCAATTTTCCCGATCCGGTTGGGTAAACTGAAGCTTAATGGTGGGCGAGAAGTTTTTTCAGACGTTCGGATCTTTTTCCGATATTTTACGTCTACCAGCGAAGAGACCCGATTGCCTAGCTGTCGGTAAGCTGGCATGAACAGAGCCCACCTTCGATCCGAGGGTGGGCTTCTTCTTGATGTTATTAACCGTTTGTGGGCGATCGGTGGTTGGTACATTCCACCCTTGGAAGTGGCACACTGCGGGAACGTTTATCGGTGTTTCATGGGTTAAGGCTGTTGTCAATATAGCGGTTTTCAGTGGAGTGAAGTACAGACGATCGGGTAGGGAAACGGCTGATCCTAACTGTGGCGCGGGGTTCTGTGACTTTTAACAATTGGTATCACTCAGGTTTGCACGGAAAACTCCTCTGGATCGATTCCCCAATTTACCCAGCGAATTGCCTCTTTAGCCGTTAGCGAAGCCCTCGAAGAGGATCGCACATCAGGCGGCACTCGCAAAGCGTGAATGAATCCCGTACTCGGACAAGTCATTTTTAACAAATAAACAGGATTTGCATTATTCACCCGATCAAAATCATCGTCAAACTCGATGCTTAATAAAGTGTATTCCTGCCAACTATCTAATTCTGTCACCGCGAATTCTTGAATTATGCGATCGTAAGTAATTCCCTGAATTAACCCGCGCCGAATTTCTGCATTCTGTTCCTTCAACACCCACTTAGGATCGCGAATTAAATAACTTACACTTTTAATTGTTATTGTGGGACGCCCATCCCACAATCTTGTGGAAGTTATTTAATTCTCATTCCTTAGACTGCGACTGGTGCGGGTGCAGGCTACCTTACCATTCGGGTAAAATCACGCCGTGATAGGCATAAATCGAAACACCGTCGGCCAATTGTACCGCTGGTTTTCCTTCGGCGTGCAAGCGGTGGTTGCTGTCATGGCACGACCTCCTTTAACTATATTTATAGCAATTTGAATTCACCAAAGTTTGCCAGCACATTGGTATGGTGTGTCCGATCCCAAAAAAGATATTTAAATCGAAACGATAGATTTCTGACGCACCATACAAGTTGATTTAACTATTATATTATCCTTGAAATGTGGCAACCGAAACCCGATCGCGCCCTGCTTCTTTCGCCCGATAAAGTGACTCATCGGCCATTGCAATTAGCTCCCCCGGCTGCGATTTCGCCCCCGGAATGCAGCAAGCTACACCCAAACTCAGCGTCACATATTCGCTGACAGCAGACTTATCGTGAGCTATGTGCAAACCCCGCACCTGTTGTGCGATCATTTCAGCTACGGAAGTGGCACCTTCAATATCGGTATTCGGCAAAACTACTACAAATTCTTCTCCACCGTAACGCGCTACTAAATCTGCCGCTCGCTTTACCGAATGCTGGATCACCGTCGCCACTTGCCGCAAACATTCATCCCCCGCTTGGTGCCCATAAGTGTCGTTGAAAAGTTTGAAATAATCAATGTCGCACATAATTAATGACAGCGGTGCTTCTTCCCTCGCCAAACGCCGCCATTCCGTATCGAGGTATTCATTAAAAGAGTGGCGGTTTCTTACCTCAGTCAAACTGTCGTAATTGGCCAAATACTGCAAGGCTCGATTCACTGTTTCTAACTGCTGTTTCTGCTGCTGCAACTGACGGTTGAGCTCCGCCAACTGCTGTTCGGCTGAGTGCGATCGCAACAAATTTCTCACCCTCGCCAGCAATTCCCTCTCGTCAAAAGGCTTTGAAATGTAATCGTCAGCACCCGCATCCAAACTTTCGATCCGAGCGTCCATCCCCGATCGCGCTGTCAAAAAGATTACCGGAGTAGATTTCAATTCTGGCGTGTTCCGAATCTCCTTGAGCAAATCCAGTCCGTTTTGTCGGGGCATGATTTGGTCGCTCACAATCAAATTTGGCTGCAAACTTTTTGCTTTTTCTAAACCTTCAACCCCGTCCCTCGCCACAGCGACTCGATAGTACGGAGTTAATAAAGTTTGGAGGTAAGCCAGCAGAAAATTGTTGTCTTCTACTACCAGCAACAGCGGTAATTCTCTGCTGTCACTTGTTAATTGTTCTAGATAATTTTTGTCGTCAAAACTGTTAGGTTCCGGCAGCGTGGCCTGGGGTGTGGCCGCCCGGATATTTCCCGAACCCCACTCTCCAGATCCGAATCCAGTCAGTCCAGCCAATTGGGCGATCGCACTCACCAACTGATTCGCTTCCACCGGCTTCGACAAATGCCTCTGAAACCCCGCCTCCAGCGCTTCGGCCGAATCTTGTTCCTCAATCCCTCCCGTCAGCGCCACGGCCGGCAGTAGTTCCCTGTGCTCGGACATTTCCATGGCTCTGATGCGGCGGATTAAATCGCAGCCGTCGGCTCCCGATACCGTCATATCGCTCACCAACACGTCGGGGCGCGACTGTTGCAACTCCGCCATCGCTTCGGCGGCGCTACCCACCGCTGTTACCTTGGCTCCAAATGCTTCGAGGCCAGTTTTGAGAAATTGCCGGATTTCGGCGCTGCTTTCCACCACCAGGACTTGCTTTCCCGCTAGGGGTTTGGAAACCGATCCGGGTCTGCTTTCGCTTTGGGCGATCGCAGCAGTGCGATCGTCGGGTGCATTTTTGTTGGCGCCCGGTAGCAGCACATCAAAGGTCGCCCCCTGACCGAGACCGGGACTCGAAGCCCAAACACTTCCCCCGTGCAGTTCCACCAACTGTCGCACAATTGAGAGTCCGAGCCCAAGCCGATTTTGTTCCTTGTTCTGGAAGTTGTCTGCAGGGCGGAAGTAGTCAAAGATGTGCGGCAGAAATTTGGGGTCGATGCCGCAACCGCTGTCGCTGACCCGAATCAACACGCCCGACTCAGTAGGCTCGATCCGCACTTGAACTGGGTATGGTGTGGATTCTGGGGTGAATTTGATGGCGTTGGCCAGGAGGTTCCAGACTACTTGCTGCAAGCGTTCTGCATCCGCCAAAACGTAGCTGACGGCGGGGTCGAAATGTTTTTCTACGCGGAGGTTTTTAGCATCGGCGGTGGGACGGAGGGTGTCGATCGCAGATTCCACGATCGACGGGAGGTGAACTTCGCCGATGTTCAGGCACACTTTCCCCCGCAGCAACCGCGAGAGGTCGAGGAGATTGTCTATTTGCCTGTTTTGTAATTTGGCGTTGCGCTCGATGATTTCCAAAGCGCGGGTGGTGGTGGCTTCGTTTAAATTGCGGGATCGAGCTAGCTGCGCCCATCCCAAAATCGCGCTCAGGGGCGATCGCAGTTCGTGGGAGGCGATCGCCAGAAATTCGTCTTTTGCCCGGTTGGCTTCGGCTTGGGCTGCTTCCACGGCTTTGCGATCGGTGATGTCGAATCCGATCGCCAAATACTGACAGGGTTTTCCCTTACAGTCCAACAGTGGAACTACTGCTGCGTACACCCAATAATCACTTCCATTCTTGGCTTTATTCTGAATGTCTCCTTGCCAAACTTCACCTTTGGCAACAGTTAATAGCAGATTTTTGATTATTTCCGAAGATTTATATTCCGAATGGAGGATGCCGAAGTGGCAGCCGATTAGTTCGGCTTGCGAATAGTTGGAGATTGAGCAAACTCGATCGCTGACATAGTTGATAATTCCTCGCGCGTCAGTCCTCAGCGCCAGTGTCGATCGGTCGATCGCTCTTTTAAAATCTAAACATTCTTGTAGCGACCAATCTAGTTCTTTTGTCGTAGAAAATTGACCGAGCCGATCGGACGCGTTTTGTTGCGGGCGATCGGGCTTATCCTTACTCCGTTGTTGGATTTCCATTGCTTCTATTTTCCCCTGACGGCTGACACCTAATCTACTCGCATCCTGATTCATTATCACAATTTTCTTTCCCGCACCGGCGGGTGTAATATTTTGTATCTCTTCATCTTCCTGACAAATTGGCAGGTACCACATCCACTCGGGAGTCACCTTAATTTTTGTTTATAGTTGGCTAAAGTTTGTCAATCTGAGGACTGATTTTTTCATGTCTAGCCGATCGTCGGCTGCAGGCTCATTCCTTTTTATCTGGTATCTTTTATATTTTACTAAGGGGAATCACTGATAATTTTATGGTGTGGATCACACACCGACAGTTGCATTCTTGTTTAAAACTGGTATCATAACCGTCAACTTTTTGCTCACAATTACTCCTAGTATCTGGCACAAAGTCTGGTCTTCGGCAGGCTTTCGCGTCTGTGGCATTCTGCCTCATCTGCACTGAAGGAGATATATGTGCAGGGCTAGACAGTTCCCAAATCACGGGCGGGTTTGGGCGCACAAAGTCCCTGTCTGGCGATCGTCCCTAACTTCTTTTAAATTATTTTCTTCAACATCTTGACAGGTCTGTATATTTTTTGTATTATCAAATGTAATATGCTTTCAGAGAAGACAACCGGCAAACTGCCTTGGTGCACTCAACTATTAACAATTTGAGGAAAATCGTCTGTGAATTTAGACGCTGTACGCGAACAATTTGAACAAACAGCCTTTGATTATGACCAAGAATTTCTTCATGTGGTACCCGCCACGTGATTTATCAGTGGAATCAATCCCAAATCGAAAATCGAAAATCACTTATTGCCCCCGCATTTATCCGTGGGGTCGCCTCTAAAATCTAAAATCTAAAATCTAAAATCGATTGACGGCTTAATTCCTCGCCTCATTCCGCGCTATCGCGAGCAACACGATGTAATATTGCAGTTAATCCCTTCTGAAACGAATGGTAACATAAAAGTTCTGGATTTAGGCGCGGGAACTGGCATACTGTCGGCTCTGATTCTGTCAGCATTTCCTCAAGCAAAAGTCCTAGCCTTTGACATGGCACAAAATATGCTGAAAACTTGCCAAACTAACTTGTCAGCTTTCGGAGAACGGCTGACCTTGCAGCAAGGAAATTTCGCCGAAGATGATTTCGGCAGCGGTTACGATGTGGTAGTTTCTGGGTTGGCAATCCACCACCTCGACAGCGCAGGTAAACAAGAGCTATTTCACAAACTTTTCCACTCCATGAATCCAGGGGGAATCTTGCTAATTCGAGATATTGCGACAGGTGCTACCCCAAAGCTGACTGAGCAATACGAACAGTTGTGGCGGCAGTACATGAAAGCTAACGGAGAAGACGATGCAGCCTGGTTTCAAAAATATCGAGAAGAAGATATTCCCTCCTCTGTGGAAGAGCAGACAAAGTGGCTTGCAGAAGCTGGTTTTGCCGACGCAGGATGTCACTGGCGCTATCTAAATTTTGCTGTTTTTGGCGGAGTTGTCCCCAGGTAGAAGGCCTTCGGCAAAATGCAGAGTTTTGGATAATTATCAAAAGATAAAACGCGTAAAAAACTGCACCCATAAAAGTTTTTGGTTCCCGGACGCCTCACCTAATTATGTAAGTGCTTAAGGCTGAACCTTACCGCTATAATTCGCGCGTGAGACCATTTTTTACGTCCGGGAATCATTTTCCCAAACCTGTAGAGGCGGGTTCACTCAAACGCCCTCTGGCAGTGCAAACAGATTCAACAAACCCGCCTCCCATCAACAAGATAACCCGTTATTGACATTTTGTAAAAGGTGATTTAAAAGCTCAATAAATAAAGTAAAACTATGAACGATTCTCGATTAGTAAAAATCAGCAGATATCTCAGCAAACACCTGCGTCACGCGCCCTCGCGCATCGGCATTGAACTCGCTCCCGGTGGCTGGGTTCCTGTTAGCGAACTCCTCGATGCGTGCCAAAAAAATAACTTTACCCTTCAGCTTGCAGAACTCAAAAAAGTAGTCGCGCAAAACGACAAGCAGCGCTTTTCATTTGACTCCACAGGCACTCTAATTCGTGCCAACCAAGGACACAGTGTAGAGGTTGACTTGCAGTTAGAACCCGCGGTTCCCCCGGATATTTTATATCACGGAACAGGTAGCACCGCCGTCGAGTCTATTCTCACTCAAGGAATTAGGAAAATGTCGCGGCATCACGTTCATTTGTCGGTGAATATCCCGACGGCGCGCCAAGTAGGTGCAAGACATGGCATCGCGGCCGTCTTTACTGTAGATGCCGCAGCAATGCAACGCGACGGTCATACATTTTACTGCTCGGAAAACAAAGTGTGGTTAGTAGATTTTGTGCCGCCAGCTTATCTCAAAATAACTTGATAATTTTCCTTCTTTTTGTAGAATGTGTGCCACAAAAAATGTAAAATAAGAGTAAGTAGGACTTTGGCAAAATGAGTGCGGAATATATGGGCGATCGCGAAAACAATTTTCATCAAAACAATTCTCAAAATAGAGGTCTGCTAGGCTCTGGTTGGCGACCTTTTTACCGTCAATTTGATTGGCAACACCTGGTACATTTAGCGTCTAGCGACCCCCAAGAACTAGCTCAAAAAACTTTAGGTGCAGCTAGCGATATTGCCGACGCAATGGGAAGACACCAATATACTTGGTGGGCCAATATTTTAAATGTATTTTCGGAAAATACTCGCTACGAAATGGATGAATTTTGGGATTACATTACTCCGCAGCCAGTTTACCCGGATTACCGCTACAAAGATGTTTTAGTTACCGAAACGCCTGTGGTGCAATTGGTCAGCCGCGCTAGCATTCCCATCGACTACGTTCTCAACAAACTCCAAGAAATTACTGTTTTCAAAGTTCTGGATTTGCTAGGGAAACCGGATGCAATTACCCAGTCTTTTATGGAGAGACATTTTTCTTATCCCCCGGAGCGGTTTGTTAGCTGGGAACGCTTGGAAGTTTTGGGTACTGTTTATGCTTCTTGGGATCGATTCGGCTGCTGGCTGCAAATTGACAGCTACGACAGGGGAAGACGCTGTTACACTCTGATTTGCCAAGATATGGCGCCGCTAGTTAGCAAGGCAACTTATAATTTAGCGGTGATTCTGGGCGGGTACAAAAGCCGCGTCGGACAGGTTCACAGCCAGTTCCCAATTCGCACGTTTTCTGCGGAGGTTCAAAGTTTTACTGATACAGTTCAGCAGGCAATTTTGGATCAAAATCAGTTGGCTGTTTTGGTTAGTGGCGAACCGGGAACAGGCAAAACTGCTTGGACGCAAGCGGTAGCCAAGGAAATTTTAGTGCCGCTGGGTTATGTGATTTTTATCTTAGACCACGATGCTGTGGAAAATTTTGTGCCACCGAGTTATTTGGAGCGGATTTGTATTATTATCAATGAGGCTGATAATTTGGCTCAAGATCGATCGACTGCAGAAGCACAACGCACTAACAAAACCGAACATATTTTGAGTTTGCTGGATGGCACTTTGTATCAAAGCGTTATCGACGAAAACGGCATTCAATTTCAGCAAAAACTCGTAGTTTTGATGACTTGTAACACGACGGAAAGATTAGATCCTGCAATGTTACGGAAAGGGAGAGTGGATTTTACCAGTGAATTTACGCACAAATTTGTTTGAGCGCTATCTTGGATTATCAAGCTATCTGGCGATCGCACTGGCTACACGATCTCATAGTCGGGGGACAAAACAGAGCACTCCAGTCCCCTCCGACTATTCCGGCGGCGCCGACGCGATCTATGCCTAATCGTCAAACAGCAGGCGGGCACTAGATTTGCTCTTAAATTGACACTAATGCCTATAGACATATCCCCATCAAAAATGATATCAATGATGGGTGATACCCTCTAAGGGTATCGTCCGAGAGAGCAAATCAGGGAAAAACAGCATTTTTGGTCTCAAACAGAATTTTTCAAACTTGACAGCTATGGAGGAAATCCCAAACCGTGCAAACTAAGCCAGTTCAGCAAAAAATTCAGGGACTGGGAAGGTACGTTGACGGGACTTTCCCGATCGCCCAACAACCCGCAGAGGCAACCGTGTCGGAGAGTAAAGACAGATTTCGGCGGTTTGTGGAGCGCTCCGCCGAGGCCGTGGCAATGGTAGATTGTGAAATGCGCTATCTGTCGGTTTCTCGTCGCTGGGAAACAGATTGCGGGTTGGGCGACGGCGAGGCGATCGGCCGATCTCATTGGGAACTGTTCCCGAATCTCCCGGAATATTGGGAGCAAAATGCCCAGGCTTGTTTGACGGGAGTTTTGGAATACAGCGAGTTTGTGGCAGGGCGATCGATCGCATCTGTATCAGGAAAAATCGCAAGCGGCTGTGTTAGCGAGCCGGTAAGATGGGTATTTCAACCTTGGAAAAATAACGAAGGTGCGATCGGCGGTTTGATTTTGTTTGCATCTAAGGTAGGTGAGGCTTCCGCTCAAACCAATTGCTATAATAAATTTCAGTCCGAGGTCAAAAGTAAGCAGTTAGAAACAATACCGCAACTAACTCAAATTGCCCTCGAAAATGCTGCTGATACAATCTTTTTTAGTACCTCCGACGGTCAAATTTGCTACGCGAACAAAGCCGCTTGCCATCTTTTTGGCTACTCGGAATCGGAACTGCTAAACATGAGGGTTAGCGACATCGATTCGCGGTTGCCAGCATCGGATTGGCGAGAACACTGGGCTCTTCTCAAGCAACAAAACAACCTCACTTTTGAAACCAGTTACAAAACCAAAGACGGCGCCAGTTTTTCCGTCGAAGTTAAAGTCAATTATTTAGTATACGGCGGCTGCGAATACCGCTGCGCGATCGCCCGCGACATTTCCGCCCGCCTCGCAGCAGAATCAGCGCTCGTAGAGGCAAAAGAGCAACTTCAAGCAGTTTTGGACGCGGTGCCGGGATTAGTTTCTTGGGTAAGTTCCGATTTGCGTTATTTGGGAGTAAACCGACATTTAGCTAGCGCTTACAAAATGCCAGCCGAACTATTTTTCGGTCAAAAAGTAGGTTTTTTAGAGACAAGTCCCAAATTTAACGATTTAGTATACGATTTCTTTGCAAACCATAAAAAGAAAACATCTCAAGAAGTAACAGCGAGCATCAGAGGAGAAAATAAAACTTATCTAATAGTGGCTCAAAAATACCATAATAATACGGCGGCGGTATTTGTGGGATTGGATATTACAGACAGCAAACAGTCTCTTTTAGCTTTGCAAGAATCCGAAGAACGCCTGCGACAACAAGCGGCAAAATTAGAGCAGACGCTGTTAATTTTGCAGCAAACTCAAACTCAACTGATTCAAACAGAAAAGATGTCATCTCTGGGGCAGTTGGTAGCAGGAATAGCCCACGAAATTAACAATCCAGTTAGTTTTATTTCTGGCAATGTCAGCCACGCCACTGGCTACATTCAAGAACTGCTGCGAACGATCGAGCTTTACCAAAAGTATTATCCCCATCCCGTGCGGGAAATTCAAGATTTGATAGAAGAATTAGACTTAGACTTCATCAAAAAAGACTTGCCAAAACTGCTAAATTCCATGAAAGTCGGTTCGGAAAGGATTCGCGATGTCGTGCGATCGCTCCGCTTGTTCTCGCGTACCGACGAAGCCCAAATGAAGCCGGCTGATATCCACGAAGGTTTGGATAGCACTGTGCTGATTTTGCAAAATCGCCTGCAAGCTAAAGGGGGACGGCCAGGAATTTCTCTAGTTAAAGAGTACGGAGATTTGCCACGAGTTCACTGCTATGCGGGACACTTAAACCAAGTGTTCATGCACTTGTTGACAAATGCGATCGACGCTTTGGAAGAAGGGGGGAGAAATGCCGAAAAGTATGGTAAAATTCAAAATCAGTCTTACTTAGCTTCAGCCAAGTCGAAATCTGAAATATTCAATCCCGAAATTCGGATTCGGACTTCCGTGGTAGGGGAAAACGAAGTTACGATCGCCATTAGTGACAACGGCCCTGGCATGACTGAAGAAGTCCTCGACTGCATCTTTGACCCTTTGTTTACCACTAAATGTTCAGACACGAGCACTGGTTTGGGTCTAGCAATCTCCCAGCATTTAGTAGTAGAAAAGCACGGCGGTAAGTTGCACTGTGTTTCGCGTCCGGGAGAGGGAACGGAGTTGATAATTAAAATTGCGATCGGCAACAATTAATTAGCTATTGACAAATAGGAAATAAGATGGTAATTGAGTGGCTCAAATTTAAAGTACCTCAAGAAAAGTGGGAGCAGTTTATTCAGCGAGATCAGGAAGTTTGGACGGCGGGACTAAAAAGTTGGGACGGTTTTTTGGGCAAAGAAGTTTGGGTGGATGCGGTGGAAAATGAGGTGGTGATGTTGATTCGCTGGGAAACTAGGGAGAAGTGGAAGTCGGTGCCACAAAGCACAATCGAGGAGTTGGATGCCCAAATGGGCGATTTGCAAATTGCGATCGCCGAAAGTCGCGAATATCAAGTTCGCAAGTTTTTGCATTAGTTAGTCAGCAGTCAGTTGCTCGTGTTAATTTTTGAAAGATTAATCATGAGTTTTACCTTGATTGCACCGCAGACATCGATTTGGTATTTGGTGGGAGGGGCGATCGATCTCGGTAGAATCATCGCAGTGTTTGGTATTTGGTGTGAGGGGCGATCGCACCACCCCTTGCTTTCCACCTATGCAACCACAGATAACCTGGAAACTTTCGGATCTGATTTGTTGTGCTCTATGCGCTACCTAAACAGTGACAGACTTGGCAATTTTTGCCAGCAATCGCAACGCTTCATTGACAGAAGCTGAGTCTCGAAATATTTCTGCTACGTCTGGATCGAGAATCACAACATTACTTGATTTCATATAGGCTTCATAGTATTTGCCACGGACACCACCTGAAAAATCGTATTCAGGTCTCATCTCGTCATTAATTGTTACTTCAGGTTCCTGACTCATAGCTTTTTCTCTCTTGTCGGGTGGCTAAACGGGCGCTGATTAAACGCACTTCACCTTGTCGTTCTGTATGGGACACAACAAAAAGGCGCTGTAAATTTGATTGACCGATCGTTAAAAGACGGAACTCACCTACAGAGTGGTTAGGGTCAGAAATTGTAATAGCCAGTGGATCTCCGAAGACAGTGACAGCTTCTTCAAAAGACACACCATGCTTTTTGGCATTACTAATCGCTTTGTTTGAGTCCCACTGAAACTTCATAGATCTATTGTACTCTCAAGCAGAAGAGGGAGGTTGGCAATTGCCTAGCTTACTTCTGTATTTTACTATTTAGGGCAAAATGGCGAAAATCAAAAATGTCAATGTGACTGACTTCTAGGAACTCATAGACTCTGAGGAATGTTGAACTGCTGCTGTAGCGCTGTCATGGCTTTCTCGACTGGGATTCCTTCACCTCGATCGAAGCTTTCGAGTCCTTTGCGAATGCCGATGATAGCTTCGAGGTAGTCGATTCGTTCTAGCAGTTGTTCGTAGGTATTAAGTTGGGGGTTTGGAGTGGATTTTAGCGATCGTACCAAACTGAGAAGATCCGCAAGCAGTTCGTCAGGGGTGCTATCTATTTCTTGGATGAGGAGTTCTTTGATGGTCATCGCGGCATCTCACGAGGATTGATACTTTGATTGTAACGGCGATCGCTATGAGTTTTGATGGGCGATCGATCTTGGTAGAATCATCGCAGTGTTGGGTATTTGGTGTGAAGGGCGATCTGGCTCCCTTGGACAAGCCTTGAAAGAGCGCGATCGCACGCTACGCAATCTGCCGATCGCTCTGCGGGCAATGATTTTGAGATATACTTGTACATAAATATAGGAGGTAAACTTTACACTTTGAGTTTAGATCGGAGTAGTTTAGATGAAATTCGAGAAGATATCGCTAAAATTGCCAGTCGCTATGGGGTTTTTCAGTGTGTTGAATGTAGTCAGGCTATCAAAGAGTTCTTGACGGTCAGAAACCTACATGGTAAGCAGATTAAACTGGATTTAGAAAGGCAAGACCTACCTTGGTCAGTGATTTATGATTTACGACGACAGCAGCAAATTGCTACTAATGGCTACCATCAAGGGATATCAATTACCATCGACGAACAGGAAATTGTTTTTGATAATATAGATTGTAGTGGTGTGACTCGGCAGGAATGGCTGCAAAATTTAACATCTCCTACTCTGGAACTGGGTATGGGAAGTTTTAAGATTATAGAAGAGGAATTTTGAGCAGCAAAACTTACAGTTATTTTCAAAAAAATGAGGTGAAAAATGCACGATTTATATACGCTAATTGAGAAAATTAAGAAAGCTCCTTCAATGTACTTGGGACGACATTCAATTATTTGTCTTCAGGCTTTTTTATCGGGTTACAGCGTTGCTAAATATGAGTTAGGAGAACAGCCAACGAAACAAGATAGCGATTTTATGCAGTTTCCTGAATGGATACGAAAAAGATTCAACCTGCAGACTAGCCAATCTTGGGCTAACGTCATTCTGTTTTATTCAGAGGATGAAAGCAAAGCACTCGATCGGTTTTTTGAGCTGTTAGATGAGTTTATCGCTCGGAAGTCTTCTGCTGACATTTTAGACGAAGGGGGATTGGATATGGAGGAAAAAGTGCAAGTTTTCAGGAGTTGATAGAAAGGGCGATCGCACTCCGTAGAATCATCCTACTGTTTGGTATTTGGTGTGAAGGGCGATCGCTCTTTCATTTTAGGCGATCGGTCATCAGAAACAAGAAAGGGCGATCGCTGTTTGTTTTGATGGGGCGAGATCCTTCCTCCTTACTCTGGCGATGTTAAGATCCAGGATTCCAACTCAAATGGCTGAACTGCTTGAATCCGTTGGAAGTCTCGATCGGCCGTCACTAGGGTGAGTTGATGCTGGATTGCAACGGCGGCAATCCACAGGTCATTTTCGCCGATGCCCAATTGAGTCATGTTGGTTCTACGGCGTTGGGCTTTGTCTTTTGGGGCGTAGCGATCGAAAACTGCCGCTTTAAGATTGCCGTAAATTTCGGCGGTGGTTTCGTCGATGGGGTAGATGTATAGCCCAAGCAGGAAGCGTTGAACTAGGGCAAGATTTACCTCTCGTTGTTGCGATCGCGCCGCCATGTCAATCAGTTCACCCTTGACGATGGTGCAGGTGGCGATCGACTCATCCCCAAGGTTGGCAAGGCGATCGAGTATTTGAGTGTTGCCTAGTAGGGCATAGCTACAATGGTTGGTGCCCTTGAAGAAACATTATTCAAAGGGATTGGGGCTGTAGTCAAATTCGGTTTCGCCGCGTGAGTTGTGGACGGCTTCTAGACATTCTTGGAAGTCGTCGCCTGACCAAGTGCCGATTGTCTTGAGGTGAGCGAGGAAGGATTTAGCAGATGCAATCGAAGGTTTGGTGGAGAGAGATGTCACGAAGGTGAGGGCTTCAGCAAGCCTTGTGCTGGGCAAAGCTTCGATTGCTTGGAGGAGTTGTTCTTTGATGGTCATAATGGTGTGCGGGGGTTCTTGACTTATGGGCGATCGCTCTTTCATTTTAGGCGATCGGTCATCAGAAACAAGAAAGGGCGATCGGTCTTGATGCGCTATCGGGCGATCGCACTTCCACGTTGATCTAAACTGGAAGCTTGGTCTTGAGGTGTACAAGGTCTTCAAGCTGTTCACGAAAGACTCTAACTCGCTCAAACAAGGTTTTTCCAGTGTCTACTAAAGCTTTGGGAGGAGCACTGACTTCTAGATTGGCGATACGCCCCTTAATTGCCATCCGAGCATAGAAAAAACGCCATCTTTGCCTGTTAATCTGCACCACAAACCAGAGCAAATCGTTGAGGCTCATCTTGTACTTGGGCAACAAAACCCGAACTGAACTGCCACCGTTGCCCCTTGCCATAAATGACCAGGGCTGTAACGCTGCTTTGCCAAAAGCAGTAATCGTGATGCCGCCTTGCTCAAACACCTCCTCTGGAACAGGATCAATCAAGCTGATAATGCTGTTGGTCGAGTCACCACTACTTATATAGGGAATCGCGCCTTCAATGTAATTTTTTTCACCTATCGAGCGTCCATTCTTAATGTCGAAGTATTTGGAAAGTGTTCCATGAGTTCCATAAGGTAATTCATTACCGTCATCCTCTTCATCTGCAACCCCAAAATCTTCAAGAACAACATCAGCCAAGTCTGGCATCAAAGTCACCGCTTCAAAGATGCCGCGCATAGCTTCACTTCGTAAACGTTCAAATTCGCGTTCTGAGAGTTTAGGTTGAGGTAGCCATTGTTGTGGACTCCACTCGATATTGCTCATGGGAGAATGTCACATCCTTCTACGACTGTGACTAATTCAGAAATCACCGTTTGACCTTTCATAAAAACATGAAATTGGTTGACAATCTCATCAATCTGATTGCCTGCTCGTTCCACACGCTTACCCTTAAGCTTTTCATATCCATCATTCCAAATTCGCGCCATGAATATTTTGTCAGTTGAGGCAAGAGGTACATGAGCTTCAGCAACCATGATCGAGGTTGGTGCAGCAGTCGGGTAAAATAAGTCTTCAGGAAGGCTAATCATGGCGAGGAGTTTATGTTTGAGTAGAAAACGTTGTCGCCATGCGTTGTGATCCATATCGGCGAAAATTCCAGCATATACAACTACAGTCAATAATCCACCTGGTTCTAGTGCATCCATTGCTCGGTCAACAAATAGATACTCCGGCTCCTCGTCTTGGGAAAACGGCGGGTTTAGAAACGCTCTAGTGCATCTACGATTTACAATCGAGAATATATTTTCGTCAAAGCAGCTTTCGTTATAAATATGACTTTTACCATCTCCTCGAAAGAACATATTGAGCATCGAAAGCGCCCAAACAGTCGGATTAGTATCAAAACCAATAATTGAATCTTTGACCTTCTCAATTTCAGCAGCACTACGAGCTTGTTGCATCATGGCATCAAATGCAGCAACGAGAAAACCGCCTGTACCCGCAGCAATATCAATAATCCGATCTCGTACACTAACTCCAACTAATTCGGCACACATCCGCGTAATATGTCGTGGTGTGAAAACAATTCCCAGGGCATTGTTATCATAGCCATAACGCAAAAATGCTTCATAGAACATTCCCAAAAAATCAGCATCCGTTTGTATGACTGAGCGAACATTGAGGCGTTTTAGTGTATTGACTACTCGACCAATATAAGGAGAAAGGCGATTAAAATCTGCCCCGGATAAACGAAGAGCATCTTTGAGTCGTTGTTTATTTTTATCTGGTAATTTGTGGGCGCCATTAATAGCACTTTCAGCTAGTGTATTAACTGAGGATAACGCATTAGTAGGAGTTGTATCAATTTGTCCCTGGTACATAGCCAAAACTAAAGCACCAATCACTTTAGGACGAAGTGGAGCTTCTATTTTCGCAGTGCGTAGAATACGACTTGTTTCAATTGCGGCATCAACAAACTCAGCTTGTGATGGTACACTAACTTTTGTTGAGCCATTATCGGTTTTCAGCGCAATTTCAATTTCTGCTTTGGTTGGAAAAGTAGTTAGGGCGAAGCCATGTGAAGTGAGAGAAATCCATCCCTGATGAGTCAAAAAAGAAACACTGATCTCAAACCCTTTATCTTCTTCTCCCGCAGCACCAACCGCTACTTTGATACTGTATTTACCTGTTGCATTGATTTTTTCAGCGTAATCCTCTGCTTCCTTTTGTGCTTGTTTTAGTTTACCTGCTTCGTTTTTTGCCTCGACAATAATCGTGGGATCACTTACCAAACAGAAAAGAAAGTCCGGGCGTTCGCCTTGAAGACCAATATTATGGAAATAAGCCTCAATTTCTTGCTCCTCTAAAACATCTCCTCCGCTACTAACGTGACGCAGATCCCAACCACGACGTTCAGCTTCACGCCGAACATAATAACGACAACGATTTTCCGATCTTCGATTTTGTTTTGGAGCCATGCACTGTTAACAAGCTAACTATTAATGAGAACGCAACTGCGCTCTAACACACTGTTACAAGGTATAAAACTGCAAGCGTTAAATATCTCAATTTACGCTTTAATACTTCTCCTATTTTCCTTGGCAATCAAAGCTTTGTCTAGCCAAAAATGCTGGATTTTGTTGGCAATTTTGTTGGCTACTCCAACTCGCCTTATGTAAAAAATGTTTGTAAATGCCAGAAAATGTTGGAAAATGTTAGGTATAATACGGAAAATCACAACATCCACCATACTGCATGAATCTTAAGGAAGTGTTAAAAATGGCTGACGAGATGGTGTTTGCCAAAACCGGTCAGCACCTCGATAACTTACAAGAGGCAATTCTGCGAGGTACCATGCAAGGTGAAAAATACACCAAAATTGCCGATGATATTCACTGTAACGAAAGTTATGTGAGGGATGTTGGCTCAAAGTTATGGCCGATACTTTCAGAAGAGTTGGGAGAAGATGTTAATAAAAAGAATTTCCGATCGGCAATAGAGAGATTGCAATTCTCCTTATTCTCATCAAATGTTGCACAAGACTCTGTGCAAATTAGGAATATTAGTTTTTGTGGAGAAGGTAGACACCCGCCAGATATACCAAACTCACACCCACCAAATCAGGAAACAGCTAACGCAAAACCAACCAAAACTTTACATCAAGATTTAAGCGAGATGCCGGAGTTGGGTAATTTCTACGATCGCACCCACGAACTCCAAACCCTCACAACCTGGATTCTACAACAAAACTGCCGCCTCATCACCCTCACCGGTATCAGCGGCATCGGCAAAACATCCCTAGCAGTACAACTCGTACAACAAATCAAAAACGAGTTTGAGTACGCAGTTTGGTACACACTAGACGAATTCCCCACCATAGATAAATTGCAATCCAACCTAACACAGCTTTTTTCCCAGTCAGAAAACCCTGATTCATCCGCAACAAACCAGAAACCCTTACCGCTGATTAAATATTTACAAAACCATCGCTGTTTAATAGTCTTAGATGACATTCACAACCTTTTCTGTAGTGGCGAATTGGCAGGAAAATATAAACCAAAATACGAAGAATATCGCTCCCTATTCAAACAAATAGAAAAATTATCCCATCAAAGTTGCTTTCTGCTAGTCGGTTGGGAACCGCCGAAAGAAGTTCCTCAACTCACCAGCGAAAATACTCCCATTCGTACCTTACAACTCACTGGCTTAGACACCGCAGCCGCAGGAGAAATTCTCAGAGATAAAGGATTAGTAGAAATCGATAACTGCGAAGCACTCATTCACCGCTACCAAGGCAACCCCTTCTGGTTAAAAAGCGTGGCGACTTTGATTCAAGAGTTGGGAATCGGCGCGACTGAGGTATTAATAGATGATACCATATTGTTACCCGAAGATTTGAAAGATGTTTTACAACAGCAGTACGATCGCACTTCCGAACTCGAAAAACAAGTCATGTCATTGTTGGCGACAGAAAACCAGCCAGTCAACGTCGCCACATTGCTACAAAATGCACAAAGATCATCATCCGATTTGCTAAACGCCTTGCAATCTCTATCACGGCGCTGCTTGATCGAAAAACAGGAAAGTCTTTACACTTTGCCACCTGTACTAAAGCAGTATATCAAAACTAGACGATCGCACTTAACAAACATCGACAGTGAATAAACATTTCAAACAACACCGCTTGTCAACTCTTGTTTCCTCAAATTCGGCAACAATGCCAAAACATCCAAATACCACCACCAACGCTGAGGTGTAATCTCCTCAAATTTGCGCTTCTGCATTAAATCCACAAATCTCGACAACTCCTCATAAAACTCCCTTGCTTGTTCAACTAACCGTCGATCTGCATTTGCTAATACACCTTTCTCTTCCTCACTCAGTTGAGATTCAACTTTTGCCAACTCATCTCTAAGTTGCAACATTTCTAAATGTTCAGCCCCACTCACATCAGGAAATTCAACCATTACACAATAGTTTTTTACCAAAGTATTCATAACAAATCCTTAACTAAACCTACATAAATAAACATTGAATTAGCCAGGTAGCTTTCCGGTTCCTTTGGAGGAAAAGCCGTTTCTAAAACTCCATCCAAGCCCATCATTACCAGCCATATTGTGTTATTTACACTGCTGGTAACTGTCGGATAAAACGTTTTTCCGTAGACATACACATAAACTTTAGCATCAGCATTCCTAACAATAAAACTGATAAGTCTATTATATTCTTCAAGGGTCGCGTCCGGCCCTAAATGGCCTAAATTAATCCTTTTGAGTAAATGAGACATTGCTTTTCCAGGTTTCCAGAGAATTCCGTCTCTCACCCGCTCAATTGCCTGCACAACCTCTAATTGCCTACCTTCGTCAAAAATCAACTTTAACCTTATCTGAGAAAAACTGAACTGCAAACAAATATATCATAACCTATTGGGCATTATGGCAAAATTGCTACAAAACGGACAAATATCATCATCAGATTTGCTAAACGCCTTGCAATCTCTATCGCGGCGCTGTGCGAGCGAAAAACAGGAAAGTCTTTACACTTTGCCACCTGTACTGAAGCAATATATCAAAGGGTTGTAACGGAGATGTCGCACCAATATCAATAAGGGGCTTTTTCGTGGGTGGGGGCGGGTTTACGAGATTGTTCGTTTTAGGCAATTATTGTTGGTGAACCCGCCCCTACAAATTTTTGACAGAGGGTAAGATTTCAGTTATACCCAATCCGGCTTAAACACCTCCTTTATTTCTTAGTCTGCAGAGGCAGACTTTGTTTGACAAGAAGCGGTTTCAACCGCCCCATCATAAAGAGTGGTGACTGTGCTATCATAGAATACAAAACTTATTGAGTCGAGTTATATGACCACAATAACTACAGTCACAACAGCCTCAAAACTCGCTGATTACTACCTCTGGTTCGCGAATGATGTAGGCTCCTATCTCAGCAACCACAAGCTACAAAAACTATTGTACTACGCCCAAGCATGGTATTTAGCCTTTGAGGATACACCGCTTTTTGATGAAGATTTTGAAGCTTGGGTGCACGGGCCGACTATCCCGGCTTTATTTTATGAATACAAAGAACAATTTGACTGGAAGCCAATTCTGAAAGAAGTCGAAAAACCAGAGTTTCCCAAAGAAGTACAAGAGTTTTTAGACGAGTTATCCGACGAGTATTTCTTTTGCGATGCCTATGAGTTAGAATTGATGGTGCGCCGTGAAGACCCTTGGATTAAGGCTAGAGGGAATTTGCCAAAAGATGAACCTTCTCGTGCTATTATTACCAAGGAATTAATGAGAGAATTTTACAAAACCCGTGTCATCGAAGAAAATTAAAAAAGCAGATATACGCCGCCAGCCATCTTTATCTAGCATCAATCGTCTGGATGTAAAAATACCGGAAGGAATTAGTTTTTCTTTCCGGTATTATCAGGATGATAAAGATAAGTTTTCCATTGGCGGTAGAGATGCTAAGTATCTAGCATCTCTATTGAGAAGGCTGCGCGATTTGTCACAATTGAATGCTCAAGAAATTATCAATAATCAGAGTAAAAGTCTGCGCTGTCATGGCAGAGTTTGGAAAAATACTACTCAACCTAATGGCTTTGGCATTCCCAATGAAGACGAGCTAGTAAATGTTCCCTACCAGTTTCAAATATCTGCTAATGAATACGGCAGGGTGCATGGCTTTTTTAGTGAAAATGTTTTTTATATTGTCTGGCTAGACCCAGACCACAATCTTTACAGTTGAAATTATGATAAATTTTGAAAAAAACACAATATTCCACATTCCCGACAACTTCGGCGAAATTGGAAATCTAAAAAAAGAACGTTACTCATCAGTCATTTTCAGGACTTACGCATCAAAGCCAAAGAAACCGGGTTTTTCAGGGAATCTGTGGCTGCGACCAAATATTCTCGCAAAAAACCCGGTTTCTGGGACACCATGCGTCCAGGACTAATTTTAAGAAAATTTTGCATAGAGAGCTGAAATAAAATTCACGCTTAAAAAGCCTACTCCTAGTACGAGAATGATAAAGATGGCGATACTGAAAATAGACTTTAGCCGATCGCCAATTCCGGGTTTTTCTGAATTCATTGGTCAATTTTTACAGTAAATTGGAGAGGGGCAATTGAGAAAGAGTAGATTATACCAATGCGCGAACAAAAAGGCAACTCCCGACAAGCTCCAAACGACGATCGCCCTGAGTAGGTCGCATTTTTTAACTTTTAATCTAAAATCTAAAATCTAAAATAGTCTTAGGCATTTTTCGGTGAGCCTGGGCAGCCCGAAGTCGATCGCCCGAACCCGATCGCGCTAACTCCTGTAAAATAGAGGGCGCGTGGGGGCGAAGCTTTTAACAGCCGAAATTAGGGGCGATCGCCACAGGCTCCCAAATACATAATAATATGTCAGTCATCCTTAACTTACTCACAAAGGTAAAAATAGAAGAGTGCCAAGAAATAATCTAAAACATATAACTGAAAAAAGGATAGAAATCGATGCTCCACCCAGTCTCGCAACCTTACCCACAACGAGCAAATACTATGACCCAAAGAGCCGTGCGGAAGCCAAAACCCTCTGTTGCAAACCACTTGAGACCAAGTTTTCCTCAAAGGCACTGGCTGGAGATGGCAGAGTACGCCTCTCTGGCGGCCTCTGGTGTGGGTTCCCTGGCGGTGGCAGTGTCGGGTCAAGCTTTTTACGGGGTTGCTCCCCTAACTTTGGCTTTGTCGCTGAATGTTGCTAACCGGTATCGGTTCGAGCAGCAAGTGCGGGTGCATCAAAATTCGGAAATGGCCCAAGTCCAAAAGTCTGTCAATAAAGTCGAAAAAACGGCGGTGACGGTAATTGTTAAATTACGCAAGCAGTTGTCTGCAGATATTGCAGCGCTGCGCCAGCAAATGGCTGCACTACCTAGGCATGAGGCTGTTGAGGAGTCGATCGATATTCAGCGGCAGTTACTGAGTTTAGGAGAGTCGGTAGCTTCTTTGCAAGAAATCGTGGCGTCTGCTGTGCTCGATGTCCGCCAGCAGGTGAGCGAACAACTGCAAGATTTATCGGTTGGCCAACGGGCGAATCTCCAAGCTGTGGAACAGGCTATAGAGCAACTGCAAAGTGCGACGCAAGGCTTGGCAGAAACTTCTATCACCAGAGACGACTGGGAAGTAGTAAATACTAGATTTTTGGAAATCCAGAAAGTCATGGCCAATTTGCAAAGCCAACTGCAAGCTCCCGCACACCAATCGAGTGCGGATTTGTCGATTGTCCAAGCTCAAATCCACCGTTTGGAACACGAGCAGCAAGAAGTTGTCAAACCTCACCTCAAGCGCTTAATCTCAGTTGTCAAGGAGTTGCAGCACACACCAGAGAACCGTCAGTAGTCATTAGTCAGCAGTCATTAGTCATCAGTCAGAAGGAATACTTTTGCCCTCGGACACGCTCGACACTCTCCGACTCTCCGACTCACGCCCGATCGAGTCCTACTTTTTCGACAACTGTGTTAAAAGATTAAAAGCTAATCTGTCTAGTTCAACTGTTTTCAACCTGTTACAAGAAAAATCAATGACTGCAACCGTAACTATTGCTGATAACCCGTTACTAATCGGTCAAGGATTGCCCCCATTTGACGCGATCGAACCACAACACGTAGTCCCCGCCATCACCCAACTGCTGACCGAACTAGAAGCCTCGCTAGCTGCCTTAGAAGCCTCTGTAGAGCCGACTTGGAGCGGCTTAGTAGAACCATTGCAGCGACTCGGAGAGCGTTTAAATTGGAGCTGGAGCATTGTCGGACATTTGATGGGCGTGAAAAATAGCCCGGAACTGCGATCGGCTCACGAAACAGTGCAGCCGGAAGTAGTAAAATTTTGGAGCAAGCTCAGTCAAAGCAAACCGCTTTATGAAGCTTTTAAAGCGCTGCGGGCAAGCGAAAATTGGGACAGCTTAGAGTCAGCTCAAAAGCGAATTGTCGAAGCCGCTCTCCGAGACGCCCAACTCTCCGGCGTCGGTTTAGAAGGCGAGCAAAAAGATCGTTTTAATGCCATTCAATTAGAATTGGCCGAAATTACTACCCAGTTTTCTAATCACGTCCTCGACGCTACCAAAGCATTCAGCATCACCCTCACAAACAAAGACGAAATTGACGGTTTGCCACCGAGTTTGTTGAGTTTAGCAGCTCAAGCCGCTCGCAGCGCGGGCGAAGAAAATGCGGATGCCGAAAACGGCCCTTGGCGGATTACTTTAGACTTTCCGAGTTACGGCCCTTTCATGCAGCACAGCACCCGCAGTGACTTGCGCGAAAAGTTGTACAAAGCTTTTATCGGCAGAGCAAGTAGCGGAGAATTGAATAACTGGCCGTTGACCGATCGCATTTTAGCTTTGCGCCAGGAAAAAGCTGCTTTGGTAGGGTTTAGCAGTTATGCCGAATTGAGCTTGGCGAGCAAAATGGCTCCCGATGTTGCAGCAGTGGAAGCTTTGTTAGAAGAATTGCGTCAGGCTAGTTATGATGCTGCTGTCAAAGATTTAGAAGAATTGAAAGCTTTTGCTGCCGAAAAAGGCGCGGCGGAAGCTGGGGATTTGAAGCACTGGGATATTGGTTTTTGGTCGGAACGGCGCCGGGAAGAAAAGTTTGCTTTTAGTGCCGAAGAATTGCGGCCTTATTTTGCTTTGCCACAGGTATTAGAGGGATTATTTGGATTAGTAAAGCGGCTGTTCGGTGTGACAGTAACTGCGGCGGACGGTCAAACTCCTGTGTGGCACAAAGATGTGCGCTATTTCCAAATAGATGATGCAGCAGGAAATACGATCGCCAATTTCTATTTAGACCCCTACAGTCGCCCCGAAGAAAAGCGCGGCGGTGCTTGGATGGACGAGTGCGTGGTGCGCGCTAAATTTGTCGAAGCGGGAAAAACAACTACGCGGTTGCCGGTGGCTTATTTGGTGTGCAACCAAAGTCCTCCGGTTGACGGCAAACCGAGTTTAATGACTTTCTTGGAAGTCGAAACTTTGTTTCACGAATTCGGTCACGGTTTGCAGCATATGCTGACAACGGTAGACTATCCGGGGGCTTCGGGAATCAATAATGTTGAGTGGGATGCAGTGGAATTGCCCAGTCAATTTATGGAAAATTGGTGTTACGATCGCGCGACTTTGTTCGGGATGGCAAAGCATTACGAAACCGGGGAAACTTTGCCGGAACACTACTACCAAAAACTGCTAGCAGCGCGCCACTACATGAGCGGCACCG
Source organism: Microcoleus sp. Z1_B2 (assembly GCF_036700325.1). NCBI lineage: Bacteria > Bacillati > Cyanobacteriota > Cyanophyceae > Oscillatoriales > Microcoleaceae > Microcoleus > Microcoleus sp. Z1_B2. Next base: position 35,870 of record NZ_JAUBOQ010000031.1, on the reverse strand, counting down.
TCATGCTCAGGCAAGTACATTTTAGCAGCGTTGACATCGAATTGCATCACCGCTATCGATCGGGCGGCAACGAAACTGTGGCCGATGTCCGCAACCGTATCGCTAAAACTACGACTGTTTTGCCTCCTCTGGAAGAAGACGCATTTTTGTGCGCTTTCGGACACATTTTTGCGGGCGGGTATGCGGCGGGGTATTACAGTTATAAATGGGCTGAAGTGCTCAGCGCTGATGCTTTTGCGGCGTTTGAGGAAGCGGGTTTGGAAGATGAAAGTGCGATCGCATCTACAGGCAAGCGCTTCCGAGATACAGTGTTAGGATTGGGCGGCAGTTTGCACCCGATGGAAGTGTTTAAAACTTTCCGGGGACGCGAACCGAGCACTAAAGCTTTGTTGAGACACAGCGGTTTAGTTGCTGCTTAATCTGGCTTAATCTAATCTGGAATAATTGGGGATTAATGCGGGTGAATTTCTTTGCATTAATCCCTGTTTTTTTGTTGAATAAGATTTGGGCATATGCTGTATGTTTAGGGTGTTTATACAGCATATTCCATGTATATGTAGTACACACTATCTTGTAGTAAATAAGGTGCGGATACACCCATCAATCTGCAAGTTCTATTTAAAAGGTCGATAAAACTTACAGATTGACGGGTGTATCCGCACCAAACAGCAGGCGATCGCTCTTCTTGTGTGTACCACATCTACATGGAATATGCTGTATCTCAAATGAGTTCAAAAGAACCACTCTTGACACGATGATCCTTTATATCTTGCCCTTAAAGTCAAGTACAATTTATCCCAAATTAGATGAGCTTACCCTGCTGTTTCAACCCCCATACAGTCCGGAAGTAAACCCCATAGAATGACTGTCGGGCTACGTAAAAAAACATTGAAATGGTTGAGATTTGACCAAATAGAAGAGTTGAGAGCAGCGGAGAAAAAATAGTTAAATAAGTTGACGTTGGAAGTTATTGCTTCTTTGAGGGGATGGAAATTTATTTGATAGGATATCTCTGTAGCAGGACTTTAGGAAATTGGTAAGCAGTCGCGCATTTAAATTGTATATTCAGGGCGGGCAGGACGCCCATCCCACAAGACTTTGATTTTTTTTTGACATACAATTTAAAGGCCGCAACAGCTTATAAGTCGGCGCTTTAAAACGCCACTATGTAAACGATGTAAAATGTCTAAATGATCTCTACTGGCTAACTTAAGCCTATTTACATACTGTTACAGTATTCGGTTTAATCCCGCCTACCTACTTAAAACCCCTGTTAGTTTTGCCAGTTCCGGTGGAAAGGAAAATGAGTTGGTCGCTCCATTGTTTATAGTTGCTGTGGGATCTGATAGTTGCCAAGAAAATGTAACCCACTAAAGAATACTTGATAACCTATGGAACAAGTGCGATCGCCCAGTCGAGTTGGATGCTATTAAGTTTGAGAAAAACATCTAAATCTAATGACGATCGCTCGCCTCAACCATTGCCTTTACAAAACCTCCGATTTCCGTGGCTACCTTAATGAAACCTGTCTCAATCATAGGCAGAAGGATTCTTAAGGCAGTTGACTGTACGCCAAAACCATATCGGGAGCATCACATACTTGACTTTCGGTGACTGGATTAGGCCGCGTTGAGTAGGCAATAGCGTGCATATGTTTTACGCGAGCTTGAAAAGTCTTCTCAAATGTGTGCTGTTGAGCAAACTTGAGGGACTTGAACGACATCGATTTAATTTCTTCCCGGTTGTGGCTGAGTTCTGCAATTTTCTTCGCCATCTGTTTAGGCTGATTCATTGGCACAACCCATCCCGTCTCCGACATTTCTGCAATTCCCTCGAATGCTTCGTTAGCATAGCCAACAATCGGCACGCCAGCAGCCATAGTTTCTATGTAAGTACAAGAAGGATCGCCCTGCCGGTGACAGCAAACAAACAAATCAATATTGTTCTTCACAAAGGGGAAGAAATCTGTTTTAAAGTCAGGCACTCCAAGCATTTTTACACAATCATTAAGTTGATTGGCCGCTATTTGCTGGTGCATCATCTCTTCTAATTCACCAATACCACTGATGAACATTTCAAATTTCACCTTCAGTTGTTTGAGTTCTTTAGCGACCTCAAGTAAATGATCTGCTCCTTTCATCTTAATTAGGCGACCTGAGAATACTAGCCGCAGAGGCATATCTGGAGAGCGGTTTTCAGTGCGCCGTTCAATATCAGCTTCTGTTGCTAACATATCCTCGCTAATCCGCGTGTCAAAGAAAAACTGTGGATTGCGATTGATATGCTTGTATTCTTGGTAAGTAGGGGTGCCGTTGCACTGCAATCCATCTGCCATTGCGATTGCCTTGCGCTGCTTATATTCCTGAATGTAAGTCCAAATAATTCTTCGCAAACGGAGCAAGGGATTGCTCGTACTCACATTCACGATTTGTTTGCGAGTTTTCAGACTGTATTCGGAAACGTAAATACACGGTACTCCCGCTATTTTACACACTTTACTGATATGGTTCTGTCTGTATTCCGGGGCTGCCAATACCAGCGAACTCTGATGCTGATGTAGTAAAGCTGGGGTGATTTTGTCAAAAGAAATTATTTCCAGTTTGAATGGCAATTCATCAAGTTTGAATATTTTTGAATCTATCTGGTCGTTGTCTTTTTTCGTTTCTTCCATCATCACCGTAATAGATCCCGACCAATACTCGGCTAACTCACCAACTGCTTCAATCAATTTGCGGGTGAGTAAAACTTCACCGTTTGGCAAAAGCTTTACTTTGAGTGGCTGTACGATAGTCAGATTGTTGTTAGTAAGCATAGGTTAGGGACTCCCTGATTGTAAGTTTTTACGGTTGATGCGGTAGTGAATCTTTGCTGTTCTTGGCAAGGGCTGTTTATCAATATAACAGACATTTACCGAATTTTAATTTCGCCGCCTGATACGAGAAGCATTTCAGACTCGGTTTCGGAGATATCTAATACTTAAGATTGATTCAGCAACTGGATTAGACCTTTATTATTTAATGGGAGGTCTGTTTGATATGTAGCAATCATCTGCGATCTACGTATAAGTGTCAATAATCTTTTCCGAGCTTTACTAAATCTTTATAGTTTAGGGGTAAATTATAAAGAAAAGTGCAATTTTAGGGTGAATTTGGTTAAAGCAATGGCTGTTCTAAGTATTTTTACTTAAGTAAAATCATCTAACTAGCAAGAATGAGCGCGAGTTGCGAATACGGCGATCTCAATGCTTTAAGTAAGTCGATGGGAAAAAACGCCCCTAGGTAAACGAGGGCAAAGTCTCCAAATGCTCTCTAATGGCTGACTTAAACCTGTTTACATGGTGTTACATTATGCGGTTTAAGCAGGTCTACGTAATGAAACCATAGATTTATAACAAATTTATTATAAACTTTACATAAATATATATCTTGTAATATAATAATATTTTTTGACAATTACCCTGGCGAAGTAGAAGGAGTAAAAAAAATTTTTACCCCTTCTGTCTTCGCTAATGCGAAGCCTTGATGCTGAACTTTTCTTTTATAAACCGGATATAAAGGTGCTTGAAAGCCGACTTCACCACGCGGGGCATACCAAAGTCGATCGCCATCATGCTTTCGGGCAACTTCCAATCCAAAACCTTGAGATTTTCCGGCTGCAAAAGCGGAAAATCAATCGCCTCTAAATTCGAGCAAAGCCCCAATCTCATCGCCGCAGCTACAGTGGGAACCGCCTCCGGATCGGCATTAATAATTTCCACTAAAGTTCTGTCCAAAGCAAACACATCATCAGAGGCGGCCAAAATTCCCAAAAACTTAGGTTCGCCGCCACTTGGCCCGTTACCTTCGTGACCGATAATTCCATCCAAAATCGTCAAATTTGGGTTAATTGCCCGAGCAGTTTCTACCAGCATTTCACCGAATCTGGCGCTATCTTTGCCAGCTTCCATGTGCCACCAAGCCTTCATTTTGCCGGGAACGCAGCCGAACAAATTTTTCACGCCCATTGTCACCGTTAATTGAACGTGAGATTTGAGTTTGGGCAAATTAATCACTACATCCGCTTCCATTGCTTCTTTGCAAATTCGCAGATGATTGAAATCTTTGCTGACTGTTTCGTAGCGTTTTCCTTGAAACTCAACAACTGGCAAATTCAGTTCTTCCAACAGAGGCAAATAACCATTAGCTTTTGCCACACCCATCGCGCTACCAAAAGCCGGACTATCGCCTAAAAAGGGTTTTCCTCCCGCCTCAATGACCATTTTAGCGACGCAGTAAACCAATTCTGGGCGGGTGACACATTCTTTTGTAGGGCGAGAACCGGTGAGGAGATTGGGTTTGAGTAAAACCCGATCGCCCGATTTGACAAAAGCCGAGATTCCGCCCAAGGGTGCGAGCAAACTTTCTAAAGATGTTTGTAAAATTTGGCGATCGTAGGAATTGGCCTGAATTAAGCTAACAGCAGACATAATTATGAATTCCTTGGTAATTGGTTATCGATCTGGAATAATATACCTCTTGCAAAAAAGATATATGTTATCATCACAGGTGTTAAATTGAATCCCCTAGAGCCAACTCATAATTGTAAATTGCTGACAACAAATTACAAAGCAGACCATAACGACTCGACAATATTTTAAAAAATTTGAGACTTCGATTAACCTGTTCAATTCCCTATTCGCTCCTGTGCTAAAACTCTATTGTAGTCTTTTTCTCAAAGATACAGTTTCCCCTTTTTAGGTTGATTTTTAGGGAGATAACTATTGGTGCGCTCATTCTTTATCCCTTGATAGCCACTATCTTGTAAGCTATTTGTTTCGGGATGAAAATTAATTTTATTTTTTTAGTCGAATTAAAATCGTGGTAATGCTCCGAGCCAAAAGCAGTGAGGAGTTGGGATTCAATCAACTAAAGCAAACATTTTCATTATATCATAAAAATCTTTTGCAAGAGGTCTAATAGGGACTTCTCCAGTGCGCTTTTGAGGAGATATCGCAGGAGTCACCCATTTTTTTGCACCTTCCAAAAATAAATCATATCAAATCCTTGATAGCAAAGGATTTGATATGAAGCGAATACTCTTCGCCAGGATTGGGTATAGCGCGGTTTCTACAATTTGTCGATCGACCTTTTGGCTTGCTCTGCCAGATTTTTAACCGCATTTTTTGCATCTTCTGCTGCGTGGCGGGCAGCCGCTTCGGCTTGTTTGGCTTTGCCTTCAACCTGGTCTTTTCTGTTGCCCGTAATATTACCTAAAATTTCCTGAGCTTTGCCTTCTAAATTTTTGCCGATCGCCTTCGCTCTGTCTTCTGTAGTCATGATAAGCTCCGTTTGGCAAGTTGCTATAGTAACATTGTAAAATTAACTCACCTGCAATTGCCTTTAACTTCATATTAATTTATATTCTGCTTGACCTCGGTCTTCTGCTGATGATTTACTTTGTGCAAATTACTCACTCACAAAGCGAAGGCTTCCTTTTTTTTACCACTGAATACGTCGGCCAAATTCGTCATAACTGAGATGTTGCACCATTCTCAAGAACGGGCTCTCCGGCCCGTTCCACAAAAGATAAATTTTCTTGTGGAACAGGCCGAAAAGCCTGTTCATAAAAGCCTAATTGAGAATGGTGTAAAATATGAGTCCTAAAAAACTATTTCAAACTCGCCGCAGCAACTTTAATCGGTTCGAGTAATTCTAACGGCAAATGCAGCATATTCAATTGGGTGCTATCTGCGGCTTTCCTTTCCGGATCGGGGCCGTGATAATCGCTGCCACCAGTTGCTAGCAAACCGTAATGAAGACACAAATCTTTTAACTTTTGGATTTGGCTAGAACTGTGGGTGGGATGGTATACTTCAACTCCCATTAAACCAGCATCTACTAATTCTTGTAAAACTTCCTCAACACCGCCGCCGCGAAATAAATAAGGGTGAGCCCAAACTGGTACTGCGCCGCAACTTCGCAATAAATCAATGCCTTCGACGATCGAGAATTTCTCGTAATGCACATAAGCCGGGCCGTCATCTCCCAGCCAGCGATCGAATGCTTCCCGCGATGATTTCGCGTGACCTGCTTTTACAAGTGCAGAGGCAATGTGAGGCCTTCCCGGTGCCATTCCTGGCGATGTTTTTGGCAGTTCGATCGCGTATCCCATTGCTGCTAATTTTTCGACCATTTCCTGCGATCGGCGAAACCTTCCTTCCAGGCGATCGTTCAAAGGAACGCGCAACTTATTTGCATCAGGATAAAAACCTAAAATGTGCAGGGAACGGCCGTTGTGAACGGTGCTGAGTTCTAGTCCGGGGACTATTTCAATACCGTGCAAAGCAGCAGCGGCGAAGGCTTCATCCCAACCCGACATCGTATCGTGATCCGTGACAGCCAAGGCGCGAACCCCCGATGAAGCGGCCGCGGCTACGAGTTCGGCAGGAGTGAGAGTGCCATCGGAATAAGTTGTGTGACAGTGGAGTTCTAGCATTTTTTTTGGTAAGTTAAAGTCTGCGAAATCTGCAATTATTCCCCTCACTCACGCCACATATATCGTCATACTATTTTAGATTTTAGATTTTAGATTTTAGATTGGGCATGAGTGACAATATAAGGGTTGGGAGCTTGTCTACTGTTGCATTTTTTTTCGTAACTGGTTTCACAACCAGCAACATTTTTTTTATGTTTATCGTTATTTGTAATAACTTCTTGCGCCTTTAATGGGTACACATTTATGCTTATTCAAACTCGGCATGACATGGGTTTCAGCCCGCCTTTGCAGTTTAATTTAGATGCAGAACACCTTAGCTATTTCTTGATTTCTCGCATTGGGTAAAGCACACCCTCTGGCAATTTGGGAGGAACCGGCGATATTTCAATACTTTGTATGTTGTGAACTGGGATAACTACCAGTTTATCTGCCAATTCGAGAATTATCGGGTCTGCCGTCAACATTTTGTGCAGGCGAGTGCCTAAAGTTGCTTGCTCTCCTACTGTTCCCTCTGGCGCAATGAACTGGAAGTGTTGCTGTTTGCCGTTGGTATAGTGGATTGTCAGATTGATAATTCCTTCTTGGTTGGTTGCTTGCATAATTTTTTCCCCCTAACAGTCGATCGGGACTTGGCAAAATTAACAATAAATCAAAACTGGCGATCGCACCACCGTTGGAAAGCTCGTTGCAAAGCTTTTGACCAAACCAGGCTGTCGGTACGAAAGTCCGGTTACTGCTAATTTTACCACAAAAACTGTACGGAAACTCGCCAACTTACCCAGTATACAATTGGCAGTCGCGCTGTCTTCGCTCCTTAATGCGCGAGCTCCTTCGCCAACAATATTTGGTCGATCGGGCTTTCTTCTATGCCAGTTGGCAAAGTGGCTCAATTTAGCCTCTGTAGCGACTTGACTCAAAGCGGTCTCAAGTCTTACAGCAGAGGCATTTGAGCGCTTTGGGTGTCAAGGTTTTTCGAGGTGGGAACTGTGGAGGTTAGGATAGTGGCATTCTGCTTTCACTGCCGTAGAAGATTTTTTTATAAATTAATAACATAACATTCAGGTACAGCTTATGAAATCCACACTTTGTTTTCCCGAAACTTCTCTTCACTCTAACGCAGTCACTGTTAATAATAATGTTATTGACTCTTGTATCCTTACAGCTTGGATTGACTTAGTAGGAGGAGATTTTGAGAGCTTGGGAGGAGATGATTGGCTTCCCTTGTGCGGCGACATTGATGACGGCGAAATTTACCGGGAATGGTTTTTGTGGCAAGACAGCGAAGTGACTCAAGAATGGGAAGCTTACGATCCCATTACTAATTATCGAGTTGTGGCACCTAGCCGAGAAATGATGATTGCTAAAATCGACCAAATAGAAGATACCAGAACAATTTAGTTGAGAAGGAGAAGGTTAAATCTTGATTTTCAACTTTAATAAAAATTATGTAAACAAACCCGGTTTCTCCCAACCACACTCAAGAAACCGGGTTTTTCAGACCTCAAATCTAGGTGTGAGTTGAGTCCAACTGGTTGAACATAATAATTTATCTCGCTACTGCTTTTTGTTTTTCTCGTTCTAATTTGCGCTGCTTCAAGGCTGCCAGATTTTGTTTAATCGTGTCGATCGCAAATCCAGCCTCCTGCTGTTGGTATAATTCGCTGGCACGGATCAAATCTGCAACAGCCTCGTCATCCGATCGCAAATTTGCAAAAGCTAAGCCGCGATTGTGGTAAGCTTCTGCCAAAGTTGAAACTTGTTCTACAGCGCTGCTAAATTTATCTTTGGCTTTGCGGTACTTTCCCGACTGATAAGCCTCAATTCCTTGTTGAAAATAAACGGAAGCTTTGCTGCCACTGTCGGTATCGGGAAATTCTGGGGAATTTAAAATTGGTTCTTTAAATATTACAGAAATGCTGCCCTTGCCGAAGTAAGCCCAAGTCATTGTTCCAAACCCAATCCCCAGCACAAGGGCAATAATGACAGACAGAGCAATAAAATTGGTGAGTTCCATAGAGCAATATTTGTTGTATTATAATATGATAAGTTAATTCCTAACTTCTGCAACAATGGCTGCACGGATTTACCTTAACTGGAAATGGTTTTTCCGGTCGCTAGCTTTAGTATTGTCGATCGGCTTAATGATTGCAACTGCAAGTTCTGACGCAGCAACCAACGCCCAAACTCAAGCAGGGTGGCAATTGTTGCAGCGGGATGAGACAGGGTTGGTGGTAGCAATGCGACACGCGATCGCCCCAGGTACGGGAGATCCTGCTAACTTTAAGTTAGGCGACTGTTCCACCCAGCGCAATTTATCAGCACAGGGACAAACCCAAGCCAAGCAAATTGGAGCCGAATTTCGCAACCGCAACATCAAAGTTGCCAGAGTTTTATCGAGTCAGTGGTGTAGGTGTTTGGAAACAGCAAAATTGATAAAGTTAGGCAAAGTCGAACCCTTCCCAGCGCTGAACTCGTTCTTTAGGGACAGCAGCACAGAAGCCAGACAAACAGCGACAATCCGCAAATTAATTGTTGATAATCGCAACACAAAAGGCGCGATTATTCTGGTAACTCATCAAGTAAATATTACCGCGATTACTGATATTGTACCGCAAAGTGGCGAAGCTGTGATTCTCAAAAGCGATCGACAAGGTAAAATCCAAATACTCGGACGAATTGGAGGATTTTAAATAGATAGAAAGTTATAATATTATCAATTCCCCATCACCAACTACGCAGTGCCAATTTATATGAGTTTCCAATACAGCGCCGCCCTAGTGACTTTAGCAGACCTTGATAAAGAAGTTCTCGTTAAATTTTATACAAAATTTCTCGACATAGAACCAAACCCTTACATTCCCAATACTTATGCGGAATTTCAACTCAACGGCTTAAGACTCGGCATCTTCAAACCCAAAGATTCCCACAAATCGGAATTTGCAAATCGAGCAAAAACAGGCATGAGTTTGTGTTTGGAAGTCAGCGATATCGAAACTGCGATCGCCCGAATTTGGGCTTTAGGTTATCCGCCCAGCGGAGAAATTATCAAAGCTTCTCACGGTCTAGAAATCTATGCCTTCGATCCTGCCGGGAACCGCATAATTTTACATCAATCCCATTAGAATGTAGGATGATGGCTAATTATTGGTGAACTCTCGATCTTCTCTTCTCTTTCTTCGCGTCTTCGCGGTTCGTTCAAAAAAACATCTAGTTCAAAACCCGCTGAGGATTGCTATATAAGTTATATCAATTCCGGTTGCATTGGAATGATTAAACCGCAGAGTACGCAGAGAACGCAGAGGAAGAGAACAGAGAGATGTAATTCCGATGCTAACGGATTTGATATTATGCAATTGCTTCACCACCTTCGCAATCACATTGTCAAACCCGCGTCTACAAATCAAAACGGCCTTAACTATCTCATCAGTTCAGCAAAACTATAAAAACTGATAATTAATAACAACAAGGCTGTTAGGTGAGTTAGCTGAAATTGAGGCCGTGGGCCGATCGATTCCCGCACCAAAATTGAAAAAGACGAACCAATTATATAACTCAGAGACAGCGTTAAATATTGCCACTGCAATGTTACACTCCACAGCCCGAGCAAAATCATCGCCAAAGTCAACATCACCAACTCAACAAAGCGAGGCGGATTGTGCTGAGTAGACAGAATTAAAGTGTCCAACCAATATTGCCAAGGTCTCATGTGTTAGCGATCGAGCTTTTGGATTTAGCCTTCTAGCTTAACCTACGATCGCCATTCTGTTTGTTCCTGCAAACACCTTAAAGCCTCCGCCGTCTCAACCTGCGGAAATTGCCCATAAAAGCGGCTGACACTGTAAAAAGGGTGAGGAGTCTCCAAGACGATCGCCTTATCGCCCATTTGGGCCAAAAATCCCATCAAATCTGCCGGGGCGACAGGCGCGCAAATCCACAAAGCCGCCGGTTGCTGCGACTGCAAAGCCTTAGCCGCCACAGCCATTGTCATCCCCGTCGCAATGCCGTCATCTACCACAATCGCCAAAGCCCCCGCCGCACTGATATTTGGGCGTCCCGGAGACAAGTCTGCCAGCAGAGATTGAGCATTATTTTGAGCCACGGGCAATGCTGATTTTTGCAAGCGTAAATTGTGCTGCTTTTGCTTTTCCCAGAGGACATGACCATCAGCAGTTGCAGCCCCGATCGCCAATTCTAAATTATCTGGGCGAGTAATTTTCTTGGCAACAACCACATCCAAAGGACAGCCCAAGCGGCGCGCAATCGGCACAGCAACGGGCAAACCCCCGCGCGGCAAGGCGTAAACAATCGGTTTCACCGCCTTCTGTGTCATTAAACTCAACTTGCCGAACTCGTCCACAACTGCCTCGGCCAGTTTTTCGCCTGCATCGGCGCGATCGTCAAAAAACGGGTTAGAGAACATATTTTTGCCTGTACGAGCTCAACCAAACAATTGGAGATTCTGCGAGTGTTAATTGGAGATTGTGCGCGCGTGCGTAGCTATCCCGTAGGGAATCGACAGCATCGCACACAAGCTTCTAGCCAATCTCAAATCACACAACCCGATCTAAACTATAAACTCTAGGCTCGAAAAAATCTCCCTAATTGTAAAATGTATGTCCAGCGACTTGCAACTCAGCCTTTTTGACAACAATCAAAGTGCCACTTTCCAAACAGACTCAATACCAGCAAATGCCAAAATTCCCATCCCTCCCGGCACTTATCAAAATATGGAACAAATCGCCGAGCACTGCAACCGCTGCTACCGCTGCGAATTGGGCAACAGCCGCACTCACGCCGTCATCGGGCGCGGCAATCCTCAAGCCTCAATTTTGATTGTGGGAGAAGCGCCCGGACAAAACGAAGACGAAACCGGATTGCCCTTCGTCGGCCGATCGGGCAAACTGTTAGATAAGATTTTAGAATCCGTGGGATTGAGTGCAGAAACCGACGTATTCATTGCCAACGTCATCAAATGTCGCCCTCCCAACAACCGCCCTCCGACAGCAAAAGAAATCGAAGCTTGCAAACCTTACTTGCTCGAACAAATCCGCATCTTAGACCCCAAAATTATTTTATTAACCGGTGCAACAGCCCTCAAAGGTTTGCTAAGCGACAAGCGACCCATTAGTAAAATTAGAGGTCAATGGATTGAATGGGAAAATCGTTTGTGTATGCCAATTTTTCACCCGTCGTACTTGTTGCGAAACCCCTCCCGCGAACCGGAAACTCCAAAATGGTATATGTGGCAAGATATGCAACTAATCAAGGCTAAATTGGATGAATTCAAAGAGCAAGTCTAATCAATTTTTCTTGTTGATTTGTAGGCGGGTTTGAGGCACAATCTCGGATTTTTACCCACAATCTTAAAACCCGCCCCCACCCACCGAAAAATTATAATTAATTTTCATGTGCAATTAGTAGGGGACGGGTTTCACCAACAATCTCTGATTTTTACCTGCCATCTACAAAACAAGTTCCCGCTTTCCATTCATAAATTCACGCCCCGTAGTAAAAATCCGAATTATGGTTGTCTCTAGTATTTTTAGTGAAACTCCTATCAATAGACAAGAAATTCCTCAAGAACTATTAGACATTGAAGATAAACAACGTACTAATCCACTTCCTTGGAAAGGGCAATTTTCACCCCAGTTCGTCCAAACTTTGATTGATAAATACGCAACTAAAAATAGTGTTATTTTTGATCCATTTTTAGGTAGTGGAACAGTTTTATATGAGGCAGGAAGATTCGGAGTGGAAGCCTGCGGAACAGAAATCAATCCAGCAGCTTTAATCCTAGCTAACACTTATAAATTCATCACTATTTCACCCGGAAAGCGTGAAAAATGTATCAATTGTTTTCTCGCTCAACTAAAAACAGAGATATGGGAGAGAATGCCACTCTTCCAAACAATACAAAAAGAACTTACACCTAATGATTTAATAGATAAAATCGTAGATGTAGCCGTTGATGATGAAGAAAACTTCCTTAATATTTTACATGAAGTATTAGTGATATTGCTAGACTTAGAAAACAAAAAACTTACCAAATCAAGAGTTTTTACACTTGCGGAAAATATCGCTACTTTTGTCCTTAAACTACCCTATAGTAAAAAGCCGATAAATGCCTACAATGCCGATGCAAGACACGTTCCCTTACAAAACTCCAGCGTCAATCTTGTGATTACCTCCCCCCCTTATATCAATGTATTTAACTATCATCAGCAGTATCGCGGTTCTACTGAAGCACTAAATTGGAAAATTTTAGAGGTGGCAAAATCAGAGTTTGGTTCTAATCGCAAGCATAGAAGTAATAGATTTCTAACTGTCATTCAATATTGCTTAGACATCGCCTATACTTTGCAAGAATTGTTAAGAATATGCAGCCCTAACAGTAGAATAATATTTGTACTAGGTAAAGAATCAAATATTAGAGGAACGCCTTTTTTAAATGGGGAGTTAGTTGCAGAAGTTGCTCGTCAAGTCTTGGGGATTAGCTTAGATATCCGTCAAGAAAGAAGTTTTGTAAATCGTTATGGAAAAATTATCAAAGAAGATATACTACACTTTACAAAAAGAGAAGACTTACAGTATTATTTTGCCATACATCAAGCCAGAACTCTTTCTATAGAAGCTTTAATATCTGCTTATTCCGTAGCCAATGAACAAGTAAAAGATGAAATCAAGGATGCTATCGATAAGGCTGCCACAGTACAGCCCTCACCTTATTTCGATCTGCAGCGTTCACGAAAAACCATTGAAATACTCAACCCAAAAGCAGAAAATTATGTTTAATTTAGCTCAACCACATGGGGACAAACTAGCAGCATTACTTGATAACGTGAAATTACCTCCTACAGATAAACGGCGTGTTAATCAAGCAATCGAATACTACAAAAAATGGTTGGAAACGCTTAAAAACATCAGGGGGGATGATCTGAAAGTTGTTCCAGAGATGGTATCCCATCTAACCTCCTATAAGCGATACATTGACGTTGAACTAATTTTTGACAGTGACAATGATTTTTTGTACCGTCAAAAAGGGCAATTAAAACTTGACAACTCAATTATTGAAGAATTTATACCTATCTTAGTTACAACCGTCTTTGCAGATTCATTAAAGGACAAAGAATTATCCTTTGGCCCAACACAGTGTTTTTCATCACTACGATTTGAGTCAAGTTTAAAACTCAGTCCAAAAGGCGGCGGGATGAGTATTCGAGCCAAGGATCAAGATTTTGCGATTAGTAGAAAAATATTCCTAAAAGCCTCTCATAACCAAGATTTTAAGGAGACTACCTCCCGTGAGGCAAATATTGCTTATGTTGCGGCTGAGTGTAAAACAAATCTTGATAAAACCATGTTTCAAGAGGGCGCAGCAACTGCCCTGGATGTAAAATTGAGTGTACCAGGAGCCAAGTATTTCTTGCTATGTGAGTGGCTTGATATGTCGCCGATTAGCTCATCACTCACAGCTATTGATGAGATACTAATTTTGAGAAAAGCAAAACGCTTATCGTCTAATATAAGAAGTGCTTTTAGTACGGTAGAGGGAAGAAAGAAAAATAAAGATTATTTTGTCAACCATCTCGATAACAACCCCTTTGCACCGGAAGTTTTTATGAGATTTTTAAGTGAGATTGAAGGGATGATTGGTAAAGATGAACTAGACGAAGATGACGTGCTGTCAAGAGGCTATTTTTAAGTGTAAAAAAAATCATCGGAACCAGCGAAAGCTATGGCTTTGCCTGACAATCGCGCAGCCACAAACGAATCGCCTCAGCAATTTCGCTTTTCTCCCCCTGTGGCCGCAACAACGGACTAACAGCCGCCACGGTATCATACCTAGAAACAATTTTCACTAATTCCCACCCGTTCTCCGTTTTAGTGAAAAATAACCAATGATATTGCTCAATTTCAACTCGTTTTCCCCCGCGATACTGCCGTTCCAAAGTAGTAATGAAAACTTGACTGGCATTTTCAGGAAGCGCATCTTCAAAATTCAAAGGTAGCGGTTCAAACTCCGGGCGGCCGGCTAAAATTATTTGAGGCAGCGCGTAACCGGGCGGTGTGTTAGTGTTAGGAGAAAAGTGCGATCGCACAATTACGCGATTAGCATAACTCGGCAAATCTTGCAACAGGCGATCGACCAAAGTTTCTAAATCAGCGGGACAGGGCGATCGCGCTAACCAACCATACCCACTTGCGTTTATAGTGCGATCGGCATTTGTGACAACATTAGCAGCCAAAGTCGGAGTTGCAACCGCAGATATCAGCAGATAAACACAGATGAACGCAGATAAAATTCCATTGGCGTTCATCGGCGTTTATCGGCGGTTAAAACTGAGATGTTGCACCATTCTCAATAAGCCTTTTATGAACAGGCAAGATGCCTGTTCCACAAAGAGTGAATTTTCTTGTGGAACAGGCATCTTGCCTGTTCTTGAGAATGGTGCAAGATGTGAGTTAAAAACAACATTCATATTGTTACTCCAACTCTTCACAAATACGCGCAAAAGCCGCCGCCGGATCGTCCGCAGCAGTAATCGGGCGCCCAATCACCAGATAATCCGCACCAGCTTTCAAAGCCGCCTTCGGAGTCATCGATCTTTTTTGATCGCCTCCCTCAGCCCATTTCGGACGCACACCGGGACAAACTAACACAAAATCATCCCCGCAACTCATTCTTAACTGTTCCACTTCTTGCGGAGAACAAACAGCCCCAGCTAAACCAGTTTCCTTAGCCAACAATGCCATGTGTAAAGCATATTCCGGCAACTCCAAAGGTATTTTCAACTCAAAAGCCAACTGTCGCGAATTCAAACTCGTTAATAGAGTAATAGCAATCAACTTAGGACTCGGTTTATCCACAGCCGCCGCCCCTTCAGTCAAAGCCAACTGTGCCGCTTTCAAAGCATCTTTACCACAAGTAGAATGGATAGTCAATAAATCCACATTATACTTAGCAGCAGCCCGACAAGCACCAGCCACAGTATTCGGGATATCGTGAAACTTCAAATCGAGAAAAATCCGCTTTTCCCGTTGTTTTAAAATTTCCAAAATCCCCGGCCCGGAACTCACAAACAGTTCCAAACCCACTTTCCAGAAAGATACTTGCGGCAGTTTGTCCAGAAGCGCGATCGCCTCTTCTTGACTCGAAACATCCAAAGCAACAATAATTCGATTATCAGCGTTCATCAGCGTTCATCTTCAGTATTCATCTGCGGTTAAAAAAATAGATTAGTCATCGCAATAATTGCCTGCTTTGAACAGGCAAGATGCCTGTTCCACAATAATTATTGGAGATGTCTATTCAAGACACCAATCGCACAAACTTATTCTTCCCAACCTGCAAAACCTTACCGCATAAATCAGCAGGTGATTCAAAGGTGAGGTTAACATCAGAAACTTTATCGCCCTCCAACTTCACCCCGCCGCCCTGCATCAACTTCCGCGCATCACCGCTACTTTTACAAAGCCCGCTAGCACTCAGAATATAAAACAACTTAGCCGGAAATTGCACACTTGCCAAAGAAAACTCCGCCACAGCATCAGCTTGTCCCGCAGCACCTTTAACCAGCGCAATTGCATCTTGTTGTGCGCGATCCGCCGCTTCCTTCCCCCGATACTGGCGCACCACATCCAAAGCCAAAAGTTTCTGTTTTTCTCGCGGATTTTCTGGCAATTCATCAATTGGTAAATCTGTCAATAGTTCAAAATATTGGGCGATCGAACTATCAGCAATTTTCTCCAACTTAGAATACATCGTCAGCGGGTCTTCCGACAAAGCCACATAATTGCCCAAAGATTTCGACATCTTCTGCACCCCGTCAGTCCCTATCAAAATCGGCATCAGCAAACCAAACTGCGGCTTCATCCCAAAATGCCGCTGCAAATCTCTCCCCACCGCAATATTAAACTTTTGGTCAGTTCCCCCCAACTCCACATCAGCCTCCAAAGCCACCGAATCGTAACCCTGCATTAGTGGGTACAGAAACTCGTGCAGATAAATCGCATTTTCCTGCTGCATCCGATTATCAAATCCCTCTTTAGCGAGCATCTGCTGCACCGTCATCGTCTTCAGCAGTTCCAAAATCTTCGCCAAGTCCAATTTCGACAACCACTCGGAGTTATAGCGAATTTCCAAACGTCCGGGCGTGTCAAAATCTAGAATCGGACGCACTTGGTCTAAATAAGTCTTGGCATTTTCCGCCACTTGTTCGGCTGTCAACTGGCTTCGCATCTCGGACTTCCCTGTCGGATCGCCAATTCTTGCGGTAAAATCTCCGATGACCAGTACCGCTGTGTGACCGGCATCCTGAAAAGCCCGCAGTTTGCGGAAGCAAATGCTGTGTCCCAAGTGAATGTCCGCCCCTGTGGCGTCGATTCCCAGTTTGACTCGCAAGGGTCGATCGACTTGGGCCAGCAGTTGGGCTAAATTTTCGTCAGAGTTGCTAGAATCAGGTCGATCTGGAAAAATCTCGCTGATGCCGCGGTAAAGTGCTGAAAGGTTAGGAGTTATCATCGGGGAGCGATCGTCCATCATATTTTGCCAAAGTGCAGCAGAATTAGTTACACTCACTGGTTGACGCATAAAAACATAACTATCACGCTACTATAATCCGAAACCTGACCGGCTTTCATTAGCTGACCCCGCCCAAAAACGGATACCAGCCCCGACAACAGTCGCCGACATCCCACAATTTTAGACGCTAGTTCAAACTCCTAAATTGATCTGTGGAGTAAATCTAAAATCTAAAATCTAAAATCTAAAATCTAAAATCGATCGACTGACAGTCTCTAGGTTTCGCATCTAAAATTAAAAGTCTTAAACCCCAAATCGAGTGAGGAAGTGAAATCCACGTGTCAACCAACGCAGTCCGCAATAACACGGAAAACTCAGCCCCCGTATTCGAGTTTGTTCAGTCAGTCAGTAAAGTGACCGCCGGAACCATACTCAGCATGACAATGCTTGCCAGTTCCGTAGTCGCTGGTGGACTGGTTGGCTTAGCGATCAGCTTCCGCAATTTGCCAGATGTTCGGATCTTGCAAACCTACTCTCCCACAGAAACTACCCACATTTACGACATCAACGGCAAGCCGCTAGCCAGCATCCACGACGAAGCCAACCGGGATGTCGTACCCCTTGACCAAATCTCCCCGAACCTGAAACGAGCTGTTCTGGCGATCGAAGATAGCAACTTCTTCACCCACAAAGGTATCAACCCCGGCGGGATAGCCCGAGCTCTGATGGTCAACCTAGAGAAAGGTAGAACCGTTGAAGGCGGCTCGACTATGACTATGCAGCTAGTCAAGAACCTGTTTCTCTCTCCCCAGTCAAAATTTAGTCGCAAGGTAGCTGAAGCGGTAATGTCTATCCGCTTGGAGCAAATTCTCAACAAAGACCAAATTCTGCAACTATACCTGAATCAAATCTACTTAGGTCACAACTTGTACGGCGTAGAGACAGCCTCTCGAAGCTATTTCAACAAATCCGCAAGTAATTTGACTCTTTCAGAAGCAGCGATGCTGGCCGGCTTAATTTCTGCCCCCGAAGAATACAGTCCTTTCGTCAATTACAAATTGGCAAAAGAGCGGCAAGCCCTCGTTTTAGGCCGCATGAAGGATCTTAAATGGATTACGCCGGCCCAAGAGACAGCAGCCCGACAGGAAAAAATTAAGCTAGGCAAAATTACCTCTTTTGGCGGCTCTCAAGTTCCTTACGTAACACAAGCCGTAGTCCAAGAACTGACAAGGCGTTTTGGGCGAGATGCCGTGGTTAAGGGAGGAATGCGCGTTCAAACCACGATCGACCTCAAAATGCAGCGCATAGCCGAAGAAACCGTCAAAGCGTGGCACAATCGGCTTTACTACCAAGGGCTGTTTTACGATCGCGATGAAGGTCAAATTGCCCTAGCCGCCGTCGATCCCCGCACCCACTTCGTCAAAGCAATGGTTGGCGGCGTCGATTACGAAAAGAGTCAGTTCAACCGCGCCATTCAAGCACGCCGCCAGCCCGGATCTGCTTTTAAACCTTTTATCTACTACGCTGCCTTTGCTAGCGGCAAATACGCCCCCGATTCAGTTGTCTACGACTCCCCTGTCGGCTACCGCGACGGCGACGGCTACTACTACCCTCAAAACTACGGTGGCGGCTTCTCCGGTGCTGTCAGCATCCGCAGAGCATTGGAAGTCTCTCTGAACATTCCCGCCGTCAAGCTTGGCCAAGAAGTCGGATTGAATAAAGTGATTGAGATTTGCCGCGTGCTCGGCATCAGAAGTCCGATGGAACCGGTGATTTCTTTGCCCTTGGGTGCAGTTGACCTCACTCCTTTAGAAATGGCCGGATCTTTTGCTACCTTCGCCAACAACGGCTGGCATTCTGACACCACGTTTATCGTGCAAGTCACTGACAGCAGTGGCAACGTCTTGCTCGACAATACGCCCAAACCCAAATTAGTTCTCAATTCCTGGGCGGCGGCATCTGTCAACAGCGCCCTGCAAGGAGTAATTACCAGCGGAACTGCAAGGGCGGCTCAAATTGGCCGGCCGGCTGCGGGGAAAACAGGTACAACTTCCTCAGAACGCGATATCTGGTTTGTGGGTTACGTGCCCCAGTTGTCGGTGGCTGTTTGGATGGGCAACGACAATTATAGACCGATGAGCTACGGTGCTACTGGCGGTGGGATTGTCGCCCCTGTTTGGCGTGATTTTATGAGCCAAGCTTTGCAGGGAGTTCCCGCAGAAAGTTTCAAACCTGCTTCATCTTTTGAGCGGCCTTAATTATCAGTCAGTTGTCAGTTGTCAGTTGACTGTTGACTGTTGGCAGTTGGTGTTTGACAGTTGACAATTGACACTTGGCAGTTGACAATTACCCATTATTTCTCCTCTGACCGAAAGAATCCAGGATACCCGCCACGTGATTCATCCGTGGAGAAATAAAAAACCTGTATCAGATGAAACTTGCCCCCCGAATTTATGCGTGGGGTCAATGCTTCAATCTAAAATCTAAAATCTAAAATCTAAAATCGATTGACTTCTGGCTTCTGGCTCACACTCGATAATTAATCCGTGTATCCGTATCAACATCCGTGTTGTGCCTTCCTTCTTCCTTCTGACACTAGGATTGTTTTTCCAGCTCAGATTTCATCCGCTCCAGCGTTGAGTTCATTTGCTCAAACATCTGCTGGGGCGTGATGCCAAATTGATTGAGCTGTGTTTTTAACTGCTCTACAGTCATCTGAGCCATGAAGTCCTCAGACAGCTCAAAGCGCTTCATAAAAATACGGTAGCGCTCCATCATCGATTCCATCTGAGCAATGAACATTTTCTTGCCTTCGCGATCGAATTTGCCGTAATTTCCACCTAGTTTGATGAGAGATTGATAGTCTTCAAACAACAGCTTGGCTTCTTGCTGAACAATTTCCGAATCAAAAAATCCCATAGCTTTCCTAATTTTTTAATATTCAACTAATTTTGATCGAGGCGAGAAAACCCGCTGCTTTTTGTACCATTTTATCAGTTGCCGGAGGAAGTCCCTACCCCTCAAGGTACAAGAATTAGTAGAAATTTCCGTACAGGAGAGGCCGATGCCCGCGCAGGGCCGATGCCCGCGCAGGGCATCGGGCCCCAAAAGCGTTGGTTATTGGTTATTCAAACTAACAACCAACCAATAACCAATAACTAATGACTGATAACTGATGACTAATGACTTCTTCAAACTTCCCCGATGCGTTCTAGAGGCCAAAACCGCACTACAGCACGGCCGATGATATTCTGCTTAGGTAAAAATCCCCACCTGCTGGAGTCGTTGCTGTTGTTGCGGTTGTCTCCCATCACAAAGTATTCATTTTCTGGAACGCGATAAGGCCCCCACTGGTATTTAGGAGGTTCGGCAATATATTTTTCGACCAGGGGTTTGTCGTTGAGATAAACTAAACCTTTTTTAACGGCGACTGTTTGACCCGGTAAGCCAATTACCCGCTTGATGAATGCTTGGTCTTGGGTAAAGCCTTGTTCTTGCAACTTTTCGGGCGGGGCAAATACTACGATGTCGCCAGTTTTTGGAGGTTCGAGGTAGTAGGAGATTTTTTCGACTACGACGCGATCGCCCACGTGCAGAGTGGGTACCATAGAATCTGAGGGTATGTAGCGCGGTTCGGCGACCAAGGCTCGAATCACTATTGCTAAACTTAAAGCAATAATCACTATCTGAAGATTTTCTCGCTGTGACTTCCACGCTTTCTGCCACCAGCTTTCAGGCGGATTTTCTGCTACTTCTGTACCCAAATTCTTTTTTTCAGATGTCATGAAAGTCCTCGCTAAATAGTTGCCACTAATTATCTGATTAAGCTCGCTCAGCATTTAAATTGCATCTCTACAAATCATCAAACCATGACTAGCTGCACACGCGAACCAGCCCAAAATATACAATTTAAATGCAGTACAGCTTACCATTGAAGTATGTCGCTGTTAATTACTAGACGTGAAGTGCAGGCATTTGCAAAGTTGCAAAGTATCTAGAAAGGCATCGGCGTTGCACCTGCGATTTCCCTATCAATCAAAGATTTATACAATAACTCTCATCTTGATATTAACTCATAAAAAAGGCAGAGAATTTAAATTCTCTACCTTTTTTATGTGAGGATTTTGAGTTGTTTGCGATCGCGAGATTGGTTATTTCAAAACTTTACTCGCGATCGCACTTACTCAAACTTACTCAACGCCTTGGGGCAGCAATTCCCGCTTTTGACCTTGCAGCACCTTAACAATTCCGTCCTCGCCCACATCAACAACAGCGGTGTCGCCGTCTTTGATGCGGCCAGAAAGGATTTCCTCAGCCAAACTGTCTTCCAGCAAGCGCATAATGGCGCGGCGCAGGGGTCGGGCTCCGTAGCTGGGGTTGTAGCCTTCTTCTACCAGCCGTTCTTTGAATTTTTCGGTCACTTCCAGGGTGATGCCCTGTTCTGTCAAACGGCTGAACACTTCTTTGAGCATAATGACGGCGATTTCTTTGACTTCTTCCCTGTTCAACTGGCGGAAGACGATAATTTCGTCGAGTCGGTTGAGGAATTCGGGGCGGAAGTAGTTTTTGAGTTCTTCGTTAACCAAAGAACGAATGCGGTTGTAATTAGCATCGGCTTGGTTGTCGCTGAACTCGAAACCGAGACCGCCGCCGCCTTTTTCAATCACCTTAGAACCGATGTTTGAGGTCATAATCAGCAGCGTGTTTTTGAAGTCCACGGTGCGACCTTTGGCATCTGTTAAGCGGCCGTCTTCCAATATTTGCAACAGCATATTGAAGACATCGGGGTGGGCTTTTTCGATTTCGTCGAACAGCACGACGGTGTAAGGACGGCGGCGGACTGCTTCTGTGAGTTGGCCGCCTTCGTTGTAGCCGACGTACCCAGGCGGAGAACCGATGAGTTTGGAGACGGTGTGCCGTTCCATGTACTCCGACATATCCAGCCGAATCATGGCATCTTCGGAACCGAAGAAGTAGCCTGCTAGGGCTTTGGTGAGTTCGGTTTTGCCGACGCCGGTAGGCCCGGAGAAGATGAAACTGGCGATCGGGCGATTGGGATTTTTCAAACCGACGCGGGCGCGACGGATGGCGCGGGAAACGGCTTTCACTGCTTCTTCCTGGCCGATCAAGCGCTGGTGCAAGGTATCTTCCATGTGCAGCAGCTTTTCGGATTCGGATTCGGTCAGTTTGTTGACCGGGACGCCCGTCCAGCTTGCCACGATTTGAGCAATGTCTTCTTCGGTGACAACTGGCGATGGGTCGGTTTCGCCGGTGCGGGCCGAGTCGGTTTTTTTAGCTTGGGAAATTGCGCGAATTTCGGCTTTGATCGTCATTTCTCGATCGCGCAATTCGCCGGCTTTGTCAAAGTCTTGAGAACGCACCGCTTCGTCTTTATCTTTGAGGACTTGGCGCAGTTCTTTGTCAAGTTCTTTGGCTGCGGGGGGCAGTTGGGAGTTGATCAGGCGAACTCTGGAACCAGCTTCGTCTACCAAGTCAATTGCTTTGTCTGGGAGGAAGCGATCGGAGATGTACCGATGTGAGAGTTTGGCTGCAGCTTCCAGGGCCGTGTCCAAGATTTTCAGCTTGTGGTGCTGTTCGTAGCGTTCCCGCAGACCGAAGAGAATCTCGATCGTCTCGTCAACGGTGGGTTCGCCGACCATGACGGGCTGGAAGCGCCGTTCTAGGGCTGCATCGCGCTCGATGTGCTTGCGGTACTCGTCTAAAGTTGTAGCGCCGATACACTGGAGCTCGCCTCTTGCCAAGGCTGGCTTGAGGATGTTCGCTGCGTCGATCGCGCCTTCAGCCGCACCTGCACCGATCAAAGTGTGTACTTCGTCAATCACCAAAATCACGTTACCCGCTGTGCGGATTTCGTCCATGATTTTTTTGAGGCGTTCTTCAAATTCGCCCCGGTATTTGGTACCGGCGACGAGCAAGCCGATGTCGAGGGTAACAACGCGCTTTTCTTCAAGGATATCTGGGATGTCGTTGTTAGCGATGCGCTGGGCCAGACCTTCGGCGATCGCGGTTTTACCGACTCCGGGTTCGCCGATGAGCACCGGGTTATTTTTGGTGCGGCGACCGAGGATTTGAATTACCCGTTCGATTTCTTTTTGGCGTCCGACTACTGGGTCTAGTTTGCCATCGACCGCCATTTGAGTCAGGTTGGCTCCAAATTCATCCAGGGTTGGAGTCTTGGTGCGGGCACCGCCGCCCGTGGCTGCGACTTCTGCGGTTTCTCCCAGCATCCGAATCACTTGGGTGCGGACTTTCGACAAGTCTACTCCCAGATTTTCCAGGACTCTGGCCGCTACTCCTTCACCTTCGCGGATCAGGCCCAGCAGCAGGTGTTCAGTACCTATATAATTGTGTCCGAGTTGGCGAGCTTCTTCTAGGGATAGTTCTAGAACCCGCTTGGCGCGGGGAGTGAACGGAATTTCGACTGCTACGAAGCCGGAACCGCGCCCGATGATTTTTTCCACTTCAATGCGCGCGTCTTTCAGGTTGACGCCCATTGATTTGAGGACTTTCGCTGCAACCCCGGTTCCTTCTCCGATCAGACCCAGGAGGATCTGTTCTGTCCCTACGAAGTTGTGACCCAGGCGGCGAGCTTCTTCCTGGGCCAACATGATTACTTTTATTGCTTTTTCTGTGAAGCGTTCAAACATGATTTATTCCCATCACCTGCTGCTATGTGCCCGTTTCGAGGTCACGCTCGCACAACGAGCGTTTGTGTTCGAGTGTTAACTCGTACTGCTTATTCTAGCGCGACACTCCCAACCTATCTGCCGCACTCGGCTGCGGTTGCAGATTCCAGGCTCATGTTGCAGGGTGGCTTTCAACTGGGAAGACCCAAATGGTGGCTGACCTACAACCTCCCCTAGACTGCAAGAAGATTGCTCTTCTCGGCCCGTGCCCAACCTACGACTGCGTATTGATGGATTCTAGCATAATCTTTTTGGCTGTCATGCAGGCGCCAAATGGATATTTCTCGAAGTGTAGGACAGTTTTTTTACAAAAGTTCTTGGTTATATGGGCGATCGATCCCCTAAACTCATCCTTAAGCAGCAGCCCATCTCCCGAATATGTTGGTTTGGGATGGCGACAGCGAGCTGGGCTTTCTTCATCTAAAATTTTGCCCCCGATTCGTTGAAGATTTGGGTATTCTTCCTGTTGTCAGTTGTGCGATCGCTCCCGATCAATTAGTGAGTCTTACTACAGTCCGAGGGGTTTGGCTCAGACTATACTCAGCATGGTTCAAGACCTTGCTTTCGTAGCAGAGTGCTGTGGTCGTTAACTCGTGTGACTTAAAAGTCTCAAACTTCAATCGTGGAAAAGAATCTAAATCCTGTTTAAGGCGTACTTAAAGTAAATAATGAACACTAAAAACTTAGATGACCAGGTAGAAAGTACCGACAATGGATCGATCGAAGTTACAAGTAAATTCCACGATGCAGCTACAACAACCTCTGCAGCTTCACCAAAAGAATTCAATCCAGAACACCTAGGACGTGTCTACTTTATTCGGCACGGTGAAAGTACCAGTAACGAACGCAATATTTTTGCAGGAGTTCTGGATGTTGACCTCACATCCTTTGGCCGATTGCAGGCACGCCGTGCAGGTGTTGACCTCAAGAAAAAAGGTACAAAGTTTGACGCAGTATATGTCTCCCACATGAGACGCGCTAGGCAAACCTGTGAAATCGCCCTTGCTGAAAGTCAAGCACTAAAGTCGCCAAATACCCCCGTTGAGATAGACCATCGAATTAGCGAGAAATCCTTTGGCATTTTTGCGGGTCGTAACCTAAATCTGCTGCGTCTAGCACTGGGCTACGAAGGCTTCGAGGAAATGTTGCACTCGCACAACGAAGCACCTCCGGCTGGCGAAAAGATTGCCCAAGTTTACTCTCGCGCAGCCCGTTTCTACGAAGACAAAATAGTACCGCACTTGGAACGGGGAGAAACCGTTCTAGTAGTGTGCCACCAATATGTATTGGAGCCTCTAGCACTTTATTTAAGCGGTCTCCCGCCTACTGCTTATAAACACCTGAAACTCCCCAATGGTAAAGCTCTCAGCGGTGTGGATCTCGTCAAGTTTCGCGATAAGGAATCCGGCGGTGCTGCTTCCCTGCGGAAAGAGATCAACGATCTTTCAATTATGTGGGCGATTTTGATCTATGCCACCGCCTTCTTGCTGGGAAGCTTGGCAAGGGCAATCAGCACCTCAGAAGCAGGGATTCCGTCAGTCCTATTTCGAGCAATAATCGTTGCGTGTCTTGCCGCCTCAACGTTTTATACCTACTTAGACATTGACTTTGCAGCGAGTAAACGCAAAGTAACTTCAACTGTGAAGTATCTCGTTTACGGGTGGATGGCAGTGCGATGGGCAGTTGGGCTATTTTTAATATTTTCTGGATTTTTGTATCAGACTGAAGCGGATTTGTACAAAGTTTTGTGGGTGCTGTTTTGGATGGTTCCGCCAGCCCTTACTTCCCCAGTTTTATCCGTGCTTTGGGGCGGTAATCTTTATCCGTCGGCTCTTTTGTCAAGAACGCTATCAATCGTTGCTCCACTGGCGCTTCTGGCTACATTGAAGGTTGCCAATTTACCCATTAACGTTGACAGCCTGATCTTTTTCGGCATTATTCTAATTTTAGGTCTGGCAATACCGGGTGCGATCGCCCAGTTTTGGCGCGACAAATCCCCTGTTGAATCAAACCACCACAGTAAAAACTGGAAATTCATCGGAGTGCTTGCTGTCGCATTCATGGCCTTGGCAACAGGCTTTCAGTTTACTCCATCAACCTTCATTTCGGATCTATTTTCTTCAACCGATCCGAATCGCTCGCTCGCTTGTCTGCAACAACTAGCATTGGCAACTTTGGTCTTTGTCTCAATGCGGGTTTTGGCTGTATTAACCTCAGCATTTACAAAGGGCAAGCTTAGCAAGGCAGAAGCTCGTGATGCTTACATCCTGCTTGTGAATCCCAACTTTTTCCTTTGGGCGGCTCTTTTCATCGGAGTTAGTACAACTGCAAATCCAGAAGCCGTAAGATATGCAATTTTTTGGGCAGCGCTGGGCTTTTTCTGCATACCACTCATCGAACAGATATTGTTCATGAATTCATTTGGCAATGACATACTGAGAGAAACACTGCGTTCTTCGAGAGTGGCAACAGCAGATATCAAAAAGCTTTTCATGCAATTGGATACGGATGGAAGTAAGGCACTAGAACGAACTGAGATTATGGAGTTGTTAGGGCTAATCGAAGATATGACAACAGGCGAACGTAGCTCTGAAGAAGTCAGAAGCTACATCACTGATTATCTTTTTAATACTCTTGACTCCGATAAAAATGGCAGTGTTGATTTAGCAGAGTTAGAAGAGTACATATCAACGTATGGGTTGGTTGCTAACCTTAACGTTGCTCAAATCTAAACTTTGGCTCAATAAGCATGACATCATATTCAAATTTGAAAAATGATGTCATGCTTATTTGTCCGACTGCTGTATGCAGGAAGGCAATAATGATTGTTTTAGCTAGCTCCATAACTGGCAAAAAATTGAAAAAAAAACCGAGGTTAGTCTCACAATGGATACTCCGAGAAAAATTTTAGAGGAATTGCGACAAGTCTTTACCAAGATTGCTGGAAAAGACCAACAAATCGATCGCTCGGAGTTTAAGAAAGCTATGGGGCTGAAAGATGAATATTTTGCCGAGCGAATGTTTTCGATGTTTGACAACGATAAAAGTGGCGTTATAGACCTCGATGAATTTCTGAAAACAGTAGAGGAACTTGTCTTTGCAACCGAAGAAGACAAACTAAAATTTGCTTATCAATTGCACGACATTAACGGGGATGGCTCAATCGAAAAAGACGAAGTTTCTCACTTGATTGCTGCTAGCTTAAAGGAAAACAATTTAACCTTTCCGCCGGAACAAGTTATCGGTCTGGTTGACATTTTGTTTTTAGAAGCTGATACCGATAAAAGTGGCGAAATTTCTTTTGAAGAGTTCAAAGGTTTAATCGGAAAGCATCCCGATCTGCTTGAGGCGATGGCAGTTAGCCCGGTTAGCTGGTTAAAACCTCGCCAGCCAGACGACGACGCCATAGCAGTTGCGCCCAAAGAGAAAAGGTCGCCAAAGGCGTACATCAAGCATTATATTCAAAACAACTGGGTCAAGATCGCTTTTTTGTCCCTCTATCTTATTGCCAATCTGGTTCTTTTCTTTGGGGCTGTCGATCGATATGCAAGTCTAGGCGCAAATGTGTACGTTCAAATTGCGCGGGGATGTGGCGCAGCGCTCAACTTCAACGGGGCATTGATCCTAATTCCCATGCTGCGGCATTTTATGACTTGGCTTCGCAAAACGAGGATCAACAACTATCTGCCGATAGATGAGGGCATCGAGTTTCACAAGCTCGTGGGTCAATTCATGTTTGCCTTTGCGATCGTCCATACGATCGCGCATTTTCTCAATTACACCACATTGCCGGTTCCCTTTGCACAAAGTCTTTTTGCAACGAAGGCTGGCTTGTCAGGATTTTTATTACTGCTAGTTTTCGCAGTTATGTGGGTGACAGCGCAAGCTCCAATCCGCAAAGGCGGAAAATTTGCGCTTTTCTATACAGCTCATATGTTGTACGTCGTGTGGTTTGCCCTGGCGTTAGTTCACGGGCCAGTTTTTTGGCAGTGGGTGTTGTTACCTGTTGTGGGATTTGCGATCGAACTGGTTATTCGCCGCCAGAATACAAAAGAGCCTGCCTATGTAGTTAATGCCTCTTTACTCCCCTCCAAAGTTCTAGGTTTGGAAATTGCACGTCCTAAATCTTTCCACTATCAACCAGGGGACTACGTGTTTGTTAAATGTCCCAGTCTCTCCAAATATGAATGGCATCCATTCACAATTAGTAGCGCCCCCGAAATGCAGGATGTCTTATCTGTACACATACGCTCTGCGGGCAGTTGGACTGGAAAATTATATCAACTTTTCCGAGAACAGCACGAGCAATGGATACGGTCAGGTAACTCTAAATACGAGCCTGGAGTGCTTGTCCATTTAGATGGGCCCTATGGGACACCAAGTACCCATATCTTTGAATCTAAGTACGCTATTCTCATCGGTGCGGGTATTGGCGTAACTCCCTTTGCCTCTATTCTGAAAAGTATGCTGTACCGAAGCCAACACGGTTCTTCAGGAATGCGTTTGCAAAAGGTACATTTTTACTGGCTCAACCGAGAGCAAAAAGCATTTGAATGGTTTGTTGAACTCTTATCCAGAATCGAAGCCCAAGACACTAACAACCTATTTGACATTAATTTGTATTTGACAGGTGCCCAACAAAAGTCAGATATGAAATCCAGCACCCTATTTGTGGCAATGGATTTGATGCATTCCCAAACGCAGGTTGATTTGATTACAGGTTTAAAGAGCCGTACACAAACGGGTCGTCCAGACTGGGAGGAGATTTTTCAAGATATAGCGCAGCAACACGCGCCCAATAAAGTTGACGTATATTTCTGCGGCCCTCCTGGACTCTCGGTACAATTGAGAAATCTCTGCCATAAATACGGGTTTGGCTATAGGAAAGAAAATTTCTAGCAAAACTTCTGGCAATTGATTTATGATCTTCAGCGAGAGTCATAAGTTTAGGACTTACACATAAACCGGGGTTCTTTGACGTAAATTCGGCTTTTGGGCTATTTATCCAAGTGGAAAAACCCGGTTTATGTGAACTTTTGCGTAATTCCTGAACTTGCTCTCCGTCATCTCCCAAAAAAGCTTACTTGAATATCGAAAAACGAGGAAAATATCCAATGAAGTTAGACAAGTTTGTACTAGCACAAAATATGGCATTTCTAATAGCCATTCCACCAGAAAGTAATTTGGCGAAATTGTTCTCCTTTTGCTTAGCCACAAAGGTTAGAAAAAAGATGAGCGGAACAGAAATCTTAAGGATCACCTGTGAGCTAATGGAAAACCCATCTAATTTGCCCTATTGGACTCAAGAGGTGATGGGACTCGATTTAGATTACAGCAGTGAAGAGTGGAAAGCTTTAGGAGAAATGGGCATCAACGATGCAGGTGAGTTTATGGCTATGGTGTCTCAAGAATTGGAAAATTTGAATTTGTAATATTTTGCCCTGGCGTGAACACAGAAACTCTCTTCCAACACTCTATTAAAAGCATTCATCAGAGCCGGATAGTTAAAAAAACCGGTCTTTAGACAAGGGAGCATCACCTTTCAAAAGAGAAACAAAAATATGTCTTTAAATGTTGAAGTTTTAGAGCAAAGTTTCGATAAAATCAAACCTCGTGCTGATGATTTTGCCGCTAGCTTCTACGAAAAATTGTTTACAACTCACCCAGAGTTGAAACCGCTGTTTGCCACAACTGATATGGCCAAGCAACAAAAAAAGCTGATAAGTGCTCTGGTTTTAGTAGTAGAAAATCTCCGCTCTCCAGAAGCTTTGGAGCCAGTTCTCAAGGCCTTGGGAGGCAGACACATCGGTTATGGAGTAATTCCCAAATATTACGGCCCAGTTGGAGAAGCACTACTGAGTGCTTTTGAGCAGTCTCTCCAGCAAGATTGGACTCCCGAAGTAAAGCTGGCGTGGACAAATGCCTACAGAGCAATTACTGCTTTGATGTTAAAAGGCGCTGGGGTAGAAACGACACCTGAAGAAGTTCAATTAGAAACAGAGATAATTCCAGACGAACCGGTGACTATAGGAGTTAATCACCAACTAGAATCAGTCCCAGAAAAAGAGCCCAAATTAGCCGTAGAGGTACTGGAAAGCAGTTTTGATAAAATCAAACCTCGTGCTGATGAATTTGCCGCTAGCTTCTACGAAAACCTCTTCATCGCTCACCCAGAATATAAACCATTGTTTGCCCATATCGATATAAAAATACAACAGAAGAAGCTCCTTAATGCTTTGGTATTGGTAGTAGAAAATCTCCGCTCTCCAGAAGCTTTAGGGCCTGTTCTCAATGCCTTGGGAGGCAGACACATCGGCTATGGGGTAATCCCCAAATATTATGGGCCAGTTGGAGACGCACTGCTGATGACTTTTGAGCAGTATCTCCAAGAAGATTGGACTCCCGAAGTAAAGCGGGCATGGACAGATGCCTACAGAACAATTAGTGGTTTGATGCTAAAAGGCGCAGTTGTTGTTTCTACATCAAATGTTGTCCCCGATGAAAAAGATGTCACCCACCATCAGCCAAAAGAATCAAAGACACAATTACTGAACGAACCTAAGCCGATCGCGCCGCCAACCGAGGAACAGAAAAAGCCTTTAGGATTAATTCAGTTGGATGGTAAAATTATCCCCAAAATGATCTCGAAAATAACTGAGAGTTATCAGCAATTTCAAGGTCAATCATTCGTTCAGCGATTGGGTGAAGTTCTCAAAGGAATTTTAGAAAAATTCATTGATAATTTTTGGACGCAACCAGCCTGGTTAGTGGCTAGTGTTTCAGCCATTCTGTTCATCATAATTTATGTGTGGGCGGATGATAATTCTCTAATCGGAGAAGTTTTGGAGAGTGTTGATTCTCTCAGTCTTGTCGTTGCTTTAATTTTATTCATTAAGGAAGCACCCGATCGCCGAAAGCAATTTCATTACCAAGCTTGGAGTATAGTTGATGCAGCACACGGCGTAAAAGTTAGCTATGCCAGAATTCTGGCACTCCAAGATTTGAATGAGGATGGTGTTTCTCTTAGAGGTTTGGATGCTATTGGTGCGGAGTTAGTAGATATTAATCTTCCTCATGCCAATCTTAGTAAAGCCAATTTGATGGAAAGCGACTTGAGTAATGCTAATTTGACTTATGCCAATTTAGATAATGCTAATATCAGTCAGGTTAAACTTAGTGGTGCAAATTTAAGTCATGCAAAACTGAGTTTTGCTAGCTTGACTCAGGCTAATCTTAGTAGTGCGAATCTTAGTAATGCTAGTTTAATTTGTGCAGATTTAAGTCATGCGAACCTGAGTGGTGCCGATTTGAGAGATGCTAGTTTGAGTGGTGCAAACTTGAAGAGTGCCTACCTAACTGGTGCAAATCTCAAAGGTGCTAAAGTTAGCATTTCTGACCTGAGTGGTGCTTTGCTCGAAGGTGCTGTTATGCCTGATGGATCGAAGTATAAGTCTCTGGAAGATGAGGCCACAAACAAATAAATTGATCCCAGCTTGTTTTTGACCTTCATGTCTGCTTTTCTACTCAAGGTGACGACACCGTGAGTAGAAAAGCTTTGGCTTACTGAAATGCGATCGCTACTAATGGTGAGAAATTACTCTTGAATTTATTAAACATAAAATAAATTAGGCAAAGAAGATTAGGAAAAATCAAATGCAATTATTTAAGCAATTAAGTATAAAGACAAAACTCATAGTTATGTTGCTGGTAGTCAGCGTTTGCGCTATGGTCGCCACCACCTATATATGCTCTAGCAGTGGGAAAGCTACTCTGACCGAAAAAGTCTTCAACCAATTAACCAGCCTTCGGGCGGCCAAAACTGATCAAATCCAAGATTATTTTCAAAGCCTTTACCACCATAGCCAAACCTTAAGCGAAGACCTAACAGTCGTCGGTGCCATGCAGGAGTTCAAGACAGCCTACCGCCAACTTGAACAATCAACAGTACCAGCGGATTTTGACGCAAAAATTGATACCTTCTACCGGACAGAATTTTTAACTAAACTAACGCGAACTAACGAGGGTTCCCCCGTTCTGGCATCCTACACGCCAAAAACAACTGCTGCCCGTTACTTGCAGTACCACTACATCGCTGCTAACCCCAACCCCGTTGGCAAAAAACTTCTCCTTGACAATCCAGGCGACGCCAGCGCTTACAGCCGCGCTCACGCCCGCTACCACCGTATTTTTCGCAATATAGTGGAAAAATACGGTTACTACGATATGTTTTTGATCGATCCCGAAGGAACTGTTGTCTACACGGTTTTTAAAGAAGCTGACTTTACCACAAACTTCACCAACGGCCCCTACAACGAGAGTAACCTAGCATCCGCGATCGCCGCGGCACGACAAGCAAATGGAAAGGGCTATGTGAAAATAGTAGATTTCAAACCCTACAGCCCTTCCTACGGTTCGCCTGCGGCTTTTATCGCTACCCCAATCTTTAACGACTCCCAATTCATTGGTGTTTTGGCGTTCCAGCTTCCCGTTGACAAAATTAACAATGTGATGACTGGCAACAAAAATTGGAAAAAAAATGGTCTGGGCGATTCAGGAGAAACTTATCTGGTTGGGTCGGATTATTTAATGCGCTCTGCGTCTCGTTTCCAGATTGAAGACCCAGAAGGTCATGCAAAAACTCTACGCTCGATCGGCACTGATGAAAAGACTGTCAAGAAAATCAAAGAGTTCAATACTACAATCCTCCTACAGGAAGTGCAAACCAAAGCAGTGAAGGAAGCTTTTTTTGGGAAACAGGGCACGGAGGCGATCGACGATTATCGTAATATTCCAGTTTTGAGTTCTTATGCTCCACTAGAGATTAATGGATTGAAGTGGGTGATCTTGGCGGAGATGGATGTTTCTGAAGCCTATGCCTCAATTCACTCGTTTGAAAAAAAAGTTTTGATTGGCGCTACTTTAATCATCGCGTTAATCACCCTTGTTGCCATGTGGCTGACCTCAATCTTTGTCAGACCCATCAATACTTTAATCAAAAGCGCCCGCCTGGTGGGGGCTGGAGAATTTGATGCCGTGGTCAAATCGGGTTCGCAAGATGAATTTGGAGACTTAGCTAAGTCATTTAACCAAACGATAGGCAGCCTTCGCGCCGAAACTCAACTAATCGATCGCGAAAATCGCGAAAATGAAGCATTAGTCTTAAGTATATTTAGTCCGGCAATCGCCAAACGCCTCAAACAGGGCGATCGAGAAATTGCCGAGCAAATTTCTAACGTCTCGATCTTGTTTTCCGACCTCCACCAATTCACCAAACTGACTCAATCAATGTCGCCTCAAGAGGTTGTTCGCTTGCTGAATGAACTGGTAACAGGCTTTGATGAAATGACAGATAAATACGGTCTAGAGAAGATTAAAACTATTGGTGACGGTTACATGGCTGTATGCGGGCTTGGTATGCCGCGTCTGGATCATGACAAACGCACGCTAGATTTTGCTTTGGAAATGCTGTCGTTTGTCCGCCGATTTAGTTATGAAAAAGACTTACATCTAGACCTGCGGATCGGTATCAATTCAGGAGATGTGGTTGCAGGCGTGATTGGTAAAAATAAATTGCTATACGACGTTTGGGGCGATAGTGTAAATATTGCCAATAGATTGAAGTCGGCTTGTCCGCCAGGAACAATCTTAGTTTCTCAAGACCTCTGCTCGCGGCTCCACGATCTCTACGATTTTGAGCTGGTTGGTGAAATTCAAGAACCTGGAAAAGAAAAGCTAGTGGCTTGGCAAGTCAAAACTTCTAAGCTGACCGTAAGTGTTCGAGAGGAAGAAGTTTATGAGTAATTTAAGCTTTTCAAATGACTGGCAAACCTGGGCGGTAATTGTCGGATTAGGGTTCCCACTCCTGGTCGTTTTACTAGGAGAGGTTATTTATCATCTAGAAAGGCGCGGTAGACCGCTGGCGGCTACGCTGCAGGTTGTAAAAAACCTCGTACTGCCAGTCTTAATGCTGATGGTTTTAATCAGGAATGTCGTGAGGCTTGACGTTGACGGGAATTTTGCAAAGCTCGTCGCAACGCTGTTTTGGATATCTGTTATCTACGCTTCTCTTTCGCTGTTTAATGTAATTTTGTTTGAAGAAGCTGAGGCAAATACATGGCGGGCACGGATGCCCAAACTGCTGATCGACCTTTCTAGGTTGTTTTTGGTGCTTGTGGGAAGCGCGATCGTGCTGGCGGTGGTGTGGGGTGCAGATTTGGCTGGTCTTGCTACGGGATTGGGCGTGAGTTCGATCGTGATCGGTTTGGCGCTTCAGGACACACTAGGCAGCATCATGTCTGGCATTGCGCTGCTTCTAGAACGCCCCTTCAGTGTGGGTGATTGGTTGCGAATTGGAGATATCGAAGGGCAGGTAATTGATATCAATTGGCGCTCTGTTCGCCTGCTAAATCTCCAGCGGCAGGTGATTATCGTTCCCCATCAATTTGTTGGAAAAGAAATAATTCATAATTACAGCCAACCAGAACGCATTTACAACCAACGTATCAATATTGGCTTTTCTTACGATAGCCCCCCTAACCTGGTGAAGCAGGTACTGCTAAGTACAGCTTTGGCTACACAGGGGATATTAGCCGAACCCGAACCTGAGAGCAAAACTACATCCTATGATGAGACTGCAATTATCTATGAGGTGGAGTTTTTTATCGAAAACTTTGAAGATATGGAGCAGATACTCGATCGATTTATGACACGAATCTGGTACGCAGCGCAGCGAAACAACCTGACGCTATATCGCTACCGATACTCCTATGCTGTGGAAGTTGCTGATAAGGCAGATAGCGCTTCCAGTAAGTTAGCCCAAAGCTTGCATTCAATTCCCGGATTTATGCCTTTAGCTAGAGAGGCAAAAAATTTGGATGACTTAACTAAGGGAACTATTTTACAGAAGTTTGGTGCGGGAGAGAAAGTCATCCGGCAGGGCGAGCCTGGTAATGCTTTGTACATTATCATTGCGGGTCAGGCTAAGGTAACAGTCACGAACAAGTTGGGCATGGAGTTGGAGGTTATGACTATCTTGAGTGGTGAGTTTTTTGGCGAGATGGCGCTGTTTAGTGGGGAACCGAGTCCGGTATCGGTTGTCGCCGTTGACGATTTGCAAGTTCTTGTCGTCTACTCAGATGCTGTAAATACGATGATTGAACGTCAACCAAGCTTGGGGCGCGAGATCGGTCAAATTATCGAAGCGCGAAGCAAAGCGGTAAGTATGGCCGCGCAGGCAGATGTTTCGTCAAATGCTAAGGTTGATTCCCTATGAGGATGATGAAAGTGTTCATATTGTGGCAATTTTACAATTCTTGGGGCTGGTGAAAAAGCACGGTCTATGACGGTGCAAAGTATAACGAATCACAGCCGCCTCTGCAATACCGGAGAAAGGTCAAGCCTAAAATATCCTTACAGGGAACTGCATTTGCGAAGCCCAGAGACCGTCAATCTTTGCAATCAATTCACTTCCCGCCCAGAGAAAAGTTTGAGTGATGAGGTTTTGCGCCTCAATATTCACGCCACCCAAAATTACGTCAGTGTCTGCATTAAAGTTAACAATCTTGGCATAATCATTTCCGCCAGCAACTGAGTACCAATTTCTTGTATTATCGCCAATATAAAATGTGTTAAGAGATTGACCGCTGTTGCCAATTAAAGTATCTACCTCAGCACTAGACAAACTGTTGTTTTCTGAACCTCTTAATATGTTCTGACCGGTACCACCTGCGAGAGTGTCGTTCCCCAAACCACCAAACAAGATATTGATGCCGTTTCCACCAGTGAGATAATCATTACCCTCATCACCGCGAATGGTATTCCTACCATTTCCGCCATTGATGTTGTCATTTCCAGCCCCGCCATTAATGGTGTCATTCCCTGTGCCAGCAGTGATAAAATCACCACCCGCCTCACCAAAGATCAGATTATTTCCATCTCCGCCACCAAGGGCGTCAACTCCATTCCCGCCGAAGATGATATCATTGCCAGTGCCCGCAGAGACAATATCGTCCCCATCCCCAAAATAATAAGTATGGTTGCCGTTGTTGTTGTAATATTTCCCAAAAATCCCAGTCCCTGTTAATACGTCGTGGGAGCATCCCGCTTTTTAACTAAGCAGAAATACCGAGCTTGATGTCGTTGTTTAAATATGCACATCTCAGTCTTAA